>CAVHDO010000189.1:0-2028 GCA_963634795.1 Oscillospiraceae bacterium | reverse complement strand
ATTTCTTTCCTTTGCTTCGTTTCCTTTCTTTTTCGGAAAAGAAAGGAAATGAAGAAGCTGTAAGGAGTACCGTGGGTAATCTCCCTACATGACTTGCGGCGTATGCCGCATTTTGCGCAGCAAAATAATTCCGCACCGAAAGGTGCAAACAAAAATTCATCCCGCATGATTCCGCACAGAAATTTCTGGGCTGTCAATGAAAATTGACAGCCCCTTTTATTGCCAAAATTGGTATAATAAAACAATATGAAAGAGAAAATCCAAAGAAGGAAAAATGAAATGAACATCATTTGCAAAATCATTTGCGCCCTTTTGATTCTCATCGGCGTGATGGCGGTCGTTCCCGTCGCGGCGGAAAACGCGGCAACAGGAAAGACGTTTTCTTCGATGGCGGAAGAAAATTTGACGCCGCCATTGGGGAAAGCGCGGGCGGACGGGTATTTCCAAAATACGCGAAACGTGTTGCTGCTTTCGCCGCGCGGCGCCAATGCGTATGTCGGGCGGCGGATGGAAAAGGAATTGTCTGCGATTTTTCGCTATCCGTATTACCAAGTCGTTTCGGAAACGGCGGCGGCTTCGGACAGTTTCATCGGAGCGGCGAAAGGGAGCGGCGCGGATATTGTCGTGCTTCCGATTGTCGTGGAATTTTCGCAGTTTCGTCGTCCCGGGAGCATGCTTTGGGACAGCGATCCTCTCATTTGGACGTCGGCGCGTCTACGTCTCGAGTGGTGGGAGACGGGCATGGATGTACCCGCGATGGCGGAAACCCGTTTCTTTGATTGCAAAGAAGAGGGGTTCGATACGGACCCGGATCGGATTTTTGATGAGATGTGGAAGCAGTTGATGAAGAAATTTCCGTATCGCCGGATTCCGACGGATTTGGCGGGAGAAGAAACGAAAGAAAATCGGGAGGCAGCGGCATGAGGCAATGGCTCTCGTTGTTTTTGGCTACGGCGGTGGCGGTTCTTTCCAGTTGCGGCACGCCCAAGGTGGATGTGGCGGTCGCGACGAAAACGAAAGCGCCGCTCGTCTATACGGCGACGGTCAGGCCGGAGGCGCTGCACAGTTTGCCGGTGATTTCGCAGGTTTCCGGAAATTTGCTTGTGCCGCTTCCCGCGGTGGGGACGAAGGTCACGGCCGGCACGTTGCTCACGGAAATCGACGCGACGGCGTATGAAGCGCAAATCGCCGATATCGAAAGCCGTTTGCAGGCGCTTCTGGAAACGGTCGTGTCGGCGCCTGTGGATGACAGCAGCATGGAGGCGTCGCTTCTTCGCCAGGGCATCATCACGCGGGCTGAATACGACAGGCTTCGCGGGAAACAGAGCGCGCAGCCGGGGACGCCGGTCGGACGGGAGGCGTTGGAAGTGGCGCTGCGAACGGCGCAGGCGGCGGTGGAAGCGTGCCGGGTGACGGCGCCCATCGACGGTATCGTGGCCGTGGTGTATGAAACGGACAATGCCGTGACGGCCGGGCGGCCGATTTTGCTGCTTCGGCAAGATACGCCCGTCACGGCGGAGATTGAAATTCCCGTTTTCTTGGCGGACGCGGCGGATCGCGCCAAAGAAGAACGTACGCTCACTGTGGCGCTCACGGATGTGGCCGGGACGCAGACGCGATACGGCGAGCTCAAGAAAGAAAGTGAAGAAGCTCGCGGGCCGTATGTGCTCTATCGCGTGCAATTCGACAATCCGGACGGTTCCGTTTCCGTCGGGGAGCCCTATCGCCTCCGCATCGATACGGGACGGGAAGCGGACGGGATTGTGATTCCGGACTCGGCGATTTTGGAAGGCGACACCGTGCAAATCGTGACGGCGGACGGTTTGATTGATACGCGGCGCATCGCGTGCGGGCCGGAAACGGACGGGAAACGAATCGTTTTCTCCGGCCTTTCGGAGGGAGATCGCGTGGTGGTACGGCCTGATGCGTCCTTGGCGGTCGGGACGAAAGTGAAAGTGCGGGGGTAGAAAGTGAGCAGTGAGTAGTGAGAAGTTAGCAGTGCAGGTACGCGCTTCGCGCAATTTTTTA
>CAVHDO010000188.1:0-2138 GCA_963634795.1 Oscillospiraceae bacterium | reverse complement strand
TGAAAACAATTTTCTAATATTTCGAGAGAAAATTTACACAAAATACTTGACAGATCCTTTACTTTTGGAGAATTTCTATAGAGAACCTTGCAATGCTTGGTTGTTTACTCATAATATCGAAAGTCGGTCTGATAAAATTAGAGATTAGGGGTGAATGCCAAATCATAATATTCAACTTTCCCACCCAGAAATCATGTTTAAAAGCCCATAAAATCGGTGCTGAGACTTGATCCAATTGGTCACTTTACTTACGAGCAAATTTATGCATTGCTCACCGAATCGATTGAGTTCGTCGCGCAATAACATGAATAATTGCGAAAGTGCTTCCGAAACAGTCATATCAGCCACTTCATCGCACATCAGTAAAAACAATTCACCATAAGTTCTGGCGTCATTTTCCTTTCTTCGAATCCACTCAAGAATGGTATATCGGGTGAAAACAATAGCTGTATGCGTCACGGCGGTCATGTAATTTCGATTTTGATATTCTTTCCCCAGCTTTAGGCAGGATTTGGATGCTTTGAAGAAACACTCAATCGACCAGCGATTCCCATAAAGACGGACAATTTCCTCATCTTCGGCCGTCATGTCACTACATAGAATACAGAGCCATCGATCCTTCACCACTTTATTTCTGACGAAGACCAACTTGACCGGAGTGCCTTGTTTTGTTTTGACGCGAATAGAGCTGATGATGTCGTGATGTTGATGTTTTTGTGCAAAGCTGTAGAGTTTCCAAAGCGTGCAAAGTTTTCCTTCATAAACGTAGCGCTGATTTCCCAATTTCACCATGCCGATTACATGAAGACCCAAGTCGCAGATCCTTTGGATTAATGGGCCTGTTGTAAACCATGTATCCATAAGAACGTATTTTGCGTTAATGCCAAAGTTCAAGGCTCTTTTGAGCATTAAAACAACGGCATCCGGCTTTTGGAGCTGGCTTTCTTTGCGGAATCTGTATCCGTTTGTCCGATGATCAACTTTCTCTGAAATTTCGTTGTAGCGGTTTCTTTTTTTCGCAGAAGAAAGCAAGTTGAACAAAACGGGAACGAAGCTAAATCCGTCAGTCCAACCAAGAGTCAAAAGCGTAAATCCTTTGCAGTATTTCCCAGTCACATGATCGTAAGTACGCGCCAAGAGTTCTGCTTTCTTGTTGCGATCTCTGTGTATTGTAGAATCGTCTATCACGAAAAGTCCGCAGCGAGAGGAATGATTTAAGCCGGCAAAATAGGATGTTACTTTAGCGGAAAGCAGTAAGAGAAACTTATTCCAGTTGAAAGAATCATTGTTTAGGAAACGGTAATAGGTGTTTTTGGAATGGAATTTACCAGATGTCTTTTTCTGTAAAATTTGAAACAGAGAACGCTGGAAAAAGACGATGAGCAAAAGTGTCTGAAAAACATCAAAAACGTCAAATCCGTTGGATTTTCTGATATTGGCTTGACGTAGCAATTGAGCCAACTTCAAATCATGGATAGCGCTGAAAAGGTAAGATGTAAGCTGGTTATTTTCTTCATTATGGAGTATCATATGGGTAGCACCTTTCTTTGTTAAATGTTGACTGGATACCTATATTTTACCAAAGAATAGGTGCTTTTTGTTTGTCAAGAATGGTATTTATTTTGTGAAAAGTATTGATTTTATCGAGTGTTTTTTGGCCTTTTGGAGTGGGAAAGTTGAATAACAAAATCGGGGGAATCTCTCATTTCAATTTGTACTATTTAAATACTAACACCACGCTGGGCTTTCGTGGCTTTTGAGCTGGGAGCTTTTTGGCTGAAAGGGAAGAGGGAAGAGGGAAGGGAGGCAAAACCTTTTTGTTCTTGACCTTTGGCGGCGTTTGCGGTGATGGCCGTGGCAAGATAGAGATGGGAGGCGGAGCTTTTTCTTGCTGGGTTTTTGTGGCGTTTGATATAAAAGTCTTTTTGGTGATAGAGATGAGAGATGAGGGGCCCGGCTATTTCTTGCTGGGCTTTGGTGGCGTTTGACGTAAAACCCTTTTCTGCTGATAGAGATGAGGAAAGCGGTGGCGCTTTGCGCGATTTTTATAAAAACAAATGCGGCCGGAGGCCGCTACAAATTAAGCCTTCCTTTGGAGGAAGGTGCCTCCGGAGGAGGCGGATGATGGGACGCCGAAG
>CAVHDO010000187.1:0-2228 GCA_963634795.1 Oscillospiraceae bacterium | reverse complement strand
CTCCCCGCATGACCTGCGCCGTCAGGCGCATGCTGCGAAGCAGCATAATTCCACATAAAAAGAGCCGCGAAAAAATGAAAATCATTTTTTCGTAGCTCCCTTTTTTACAATCTATTACAAAGTTTCATTCGCATACAACGCGTCGATCTTCGCGTCATCCATGCCGAGCTGTTCTTTGAGAATTTCTCTCGTGTGCTGGCCGAGCGTCGGCGCCGGAGCGTCGACGGAGCCGGGGGTCTCGGACAATTTGATCGGCACGCCGGCCATTTCGACATCGCCCGCGACCGGATGATGCGTCGTGACAATCATATCACGCGCAATGATGGCCGGATCTTTGACGACACGAGCGACGTCATTGATCGGGCCGACCGGAATGCCGGCATCCTTGATGAGATGGAGCCATTCGTCCATCGTCTTCGTCTTGAAAGTCTTATTGAGCTCGACGGTGAGTGCCTCGACATTGTCCGTGCGGAGCGGATTCGTCTTGAAGCGTTCATCGGCATCCAAATCCGGACGTTCGATGATCTGGCAGAATTTGTGCCAGAGAGTATCGTTTCCGACAGCGACAATCACATAGCCGTCGCTGCAGGGCAAAGACTGGAAAGGCGTGATGGACGCGTGACGGTTTCCGATCGGTTTCGGGGAAACGCCCGCATTCATGTAGCGCGCAATCGCATTTTCCAAAATGGCGACCTGGCAATCGAGCATGGAAACATCGACGAGCTGGCCTTTGCCGGTCTTTTCGCGGCTGTAAAGCGCAATCATGACACCAATCGCAGAGAAAAGTCCCGCCGTAATATCGCCGATGGACGCGCCGCACTTCGTCGGTTCGCCGCCGGGCTGTCCGGTGATGGACATGAGGCCGCCCATGCCCTGGACAATCACGTCATAAGCGGGATCCGTCTTGTACGGGCCGGTCATGCCGAAACCGGTGCAAGCAGAGTAAATGAGGCGCGGATTGATTTCATGAAGAACGTCATAACCGAGGCCCAATTTATCCATCGTACCGCCGCGGAAATTTTCCAAAAGAACGTCGGCTTTCTTGACGAGATCTTTCAAAATCTGCTTGCCGTCCGGGCTCTTCAGATTGAGAGTCATGGAGCGCTTGCCGCGATTCAGACTCATATAGTAAGCGGATTCGCCATTTACATACGGACCGTACGCACGGGAATCGTCGCCCTTGCCGCGCGCTTCGATCTTAATCACATTCGCGCCCATATCGGCCAAAATCATGCCGGTATAGGGAGCTGCCAATACACGGGACATATCGAGTACGACGAGTCCTTCCAACGGTTTTGCCATAATAAAATCTCCTTTCCTTTTTCGGAAACGCCAATTTCTTTCCGCGCTTCCCGCGAAAGCGTCTTTGAATCCGCCCCCGCCAACATCATGCACTCTGCGGAGCACATTTTTGTGCCTTTTCTTTTCCGCTGATGCCATTATAGCACACGCGGTATGAAAATCAAGAGGAATGATGATGTATTTTGCTATAAATTTTTTGTATAATAAAACATGAAAAATTTTTTGATAATGCGAGGAAATTCCCTCCCACCGCCACCTTTTCTCTCTTTCCTATCTTGCCAAAAAACTTTCAGCACAAACGCCTCCAAAAGAAACCGCCGGAAAAGCCAAGCCACTCTTCCCTCTTTCTCCCATATAAAAAGCAGCCCGAAGCCGAAACTTCAGACTGCTTTTTTGTTTCCTTTATGATGTCATATGCCCTTGCGGGTCAAGTGCATCTTCGGAGATTAGAGTCCCAAGAGGCCGAATGCCACATAGCAGACGACAGCGCCCACGACGGACATCGACAGACCCCAGAACAGCAGATTGCGGAACAGGGTGCCCTTGTCTTCGGTGACAGCGTTTGCAATGCAGAGCGCACCGAGCGTGGAGAGCGGGGACGTATCAACAAGGTGAGCACCGATGTTGATGGAGGAAATGAGGGCAATCGCTTTGTCCGTATCGCCCGCGGTGCCGACGGCTTCGAGAAGTCCCGGAACCATGTTCAGGAACATCGGCATGACGACGCCGGAGGACGAGGAGTAAGCGGAGATGAGGCCTGCCACGAAGCCGACAACGCCATTGACGGTCGTGCCGTTGGAAATAACGGCAATCATGTCGACCATAGCATTGAGGCCGCCGGCCTGATCCATGACATCAATCAGTACGGACATGCCGCAGACCATAACCATGACGCCCCAAGGCATCGCTTTCACGGCATCGCCGTC
>CAVHDO010000186.1:0-2243 GCA_963634795.1 Oscillospiraceae bacterium | reverse complement strand
TTGTGTTACAATAAGCCTGATAAAATAAATGTAACAGATTCCCACGGAGGTGTGAAATGCGATATGTGAGTACGAGAAGCGGCGAGACGGTTTCGGCGGCGGAGGCGTTGCTTCGCGGATTGGCGGAGGACGGCGGGCTGTATGTGCCGGCGGAGATTCCGGCGCCGTTTGTTTCCTATGACGCGATCAAGAATTTTTCGTATCAAGAGATGGCGGTCTTTGTGCTGCGGCGTTTCTTTACGGAGATTCCGGAAGAAACATTGGCCGAATTTGTGCGGTCGGCGTATGAGGGGACGTTTTCGACGGAGGAGATTGTGCCGGTCGTCCGCGTGGGCGAGGCGTTTTCCGTGGCGGAAATGTTCCACGGCAGGACGTGCGCTTTCAAGGATCTCGCGCTGTCGCTGTTTCCGTATCTTTTGCAATGGGCGAAGAAGGAACGGGAGGAAACGCGGCGTGTGCTGATTCTGACGGCGACGTCGGGCGACACGGGGAAGGCGGCGCTCGAAGGTTTTCGCGATGTCGACGGGATGAATATTTGCGTGTTTTATCCGTCGCACGGGGTGTCGCCGCTACAGAAGGATCAGATGCAAAAGCAGGCGGGGGCAAATGTGCGCGTATGCGGGATTGAAGGAAATTTCGACGACGCGCAGTCTGCGGTGAAGGCGATTTTTTCGGCCGCGAGCACGGAAACGGACGCGGACGTCGTATTTTCGTCGGCCAATTCCATCAATATCGGGCGGCTTTTCCCGCAGGTGGTGTATTACGTCTGGATTTGGAAGGAGCTTCTCCGCGCGGGGACGATTCGCGAAGGGGAAACATTCAATATCGCGGTGCCGACGGGGAATTTCGGGAATATTTTGGCGGCGTGGTACGCGAAGCAGATTGGCGTGCCGGTGGGCCAGCTGATTTGCGCGTCGAATGACAATCACATTTTGGCGGATTTCTTCGAGACGGGCGTGTATGATAAGAATCGCGAATTTTATTTGACGGAATCGCCGTCGATGGATATTTTGATTTCGTCGAATTTCGAGCGTTTCCTGTATTACATGACGGGCTCGCGGGAGGATGTGGCGGCGGCGATGGCCGATTTGTCCGCGAAGGGGCGCTATGAGGTGTCGGAGGCGGCCAAGGCGCGCATTGCGGCGGATATGCTGGGCGGCTGGGCCGCGGGGGACGCGGTGCGGCAGGCAATCGCCGGCGTGTGTGAATCGTACGATTATTTGCTGGATCCGCATACGGCGGTGGCGTACGCGGTGTATCACGATTTGCGCCGCCGGGGGAAACTGCCGCGCGGCACGCACACGGTCATCGCGGCGACGGCGCATCCGTATAAATTTCCGCCGGCGATGGCCAAAGCGCTGGGCGTCTCGGTCTCGGAGAATCCGTATGACACGTTGCGGGCGCTTTCGGCGGCGACGGGGATTGCGATTCCGGAGAAACTTTCGGCGCTCGAGCACGCGCCTGTGCGGTTTGCGGATGTGATTCCGCGTGAGGAAATGTCGGCGTATGTGGCGGCGTACCGGGCGCAGGTAGCGGCGGAGGCCAAATGACATATCGGGATGGGGACGAGAGCGCGGAGCGCCGCTTTCGGCTGTGGCTGCTCGCGCTGATGGTGGCCGGCGTTCTCTCGATTCATTTCTTTGCGCCGGATTTTTATCCGACGGTGTGGCGCTTGACGTGCGAACATGATTTGAAAGGGCTCATCGATTACTTGCAAAGCTTCGGTATCTGGGCCGTCTTCGTGAGTTTTTTCATCGATGTCATGATCAATGTCGTAGGTTTCCTGCCATCCATTTTTATTTCCACGGCGAACGGTCTCATCTTCGGTCTTTTCTGGGGTACGATCATTTCGTGGCTCGCGGAAACGGTGGGCGTCGTCATTTCTTTCTGGGCGATGCGCGTCCTTTTCCGCCAAATGGCGGCCAATCTCATCGCCAAAAATCAAAAACTTTCCTCTTTGAAACAGTATGAAACGTGGCAGGCCGTCGCGGTCGCCCGTGCGATTCCCTACATGCCAAACGGTCTCGTCACGGCGGTGTCCGCGCTCTCTTCCATGCCGTTTGAGCGCCATCTCATCGGCAGTCTCATCGGGAAACTTCCCTCGACGGCGCTCGAAGTGTGCCTCGGGCACGACATGGTCTTGATTGAGCAAAACGCGATGCGCCTGACGCTTATCGTGATTGGGATTTCGATTGTGTACGGAGGGATATGGTGGTACGGTCGGCATAAAAAATAATCCTCGG
>CAVHDO010000185.1:0-2247 GCA_963634795.1 Oscillospiraceae bacterium | reverse complement strand
AAAGACGCGAAAGCATTGGAAGAGCGTATCGCCGCCCGCCTGGCAGGGGATTTGGAAAAGTTAGCAGTGAGCAATGAGCAGTGAGCAATGAGCCGTTTGGCCCGGCTGTTTCGTGCTTGATTTTTGCGGCATTTGTGGTTCTCGTCATATAAAAAATCGCGCGGAGCGCTTCCGCTTTTATCTGACGGCTGATGTCTGACCGTCTGACGTCTCCATCGTGCCTGACTCCTCCGCTTTTCTATGACGTCTTCGGCGGGCCTCCTTGCGCGTTGCTCTGCGATTTCATAACAAATCAAATCGAAAGTAGCGGCATTTCCGCAGGCAGAAATATTCTTCATATTTTGCTTTGTTTTTTCACAGACTCATCTTTATAAAAAATCGCGCGTAGCGCGTACCTGCACTGCTAATTGCTCACTACTCACTGCTCACTGACTTGCTCAGTGGTGGTTTCTTTGCTTCGTTTTGTTTCCTCGTATTCCCTATGGAGGAGGCCGTCATGTATCTGTCCGAGATAGAAATCGAAAACTATCGCACGTTTCGCGCGGTATCCATGGCATTCGATCCGCAGGTGAACTATCTGGTGGGCGGGAGCCGAATCGGGAAATCCAATTTTTTGACGTTGCTTGCCGCGGCGTTTTCGGGGCGCGGTTTCTTGGAAACGGATTTTTTGGACGCGAAGAAACCGATTCGCGCCCGTTTCACCTTGGTGCACGAAGACGGCGGCGCGCGGGAATGCGTGAAAATTTCCCTCTCGCAAGACGTGACGCAGGTCGCGCCGCGGCTCTGCCTGTCCGACGGAAACGAAGTGGCGCCGGAAGACATTCGGCGTCTTTTGTACATCCCGTGCCTTTTGGAAGACTCGCTCTCGGACGCGTGGCGGCTTCCGGAACTCTCCGAATTGTGCGAATTTTACAGCGCGGGACTGGACGGGCCGGAAGAAGAACGCGCGGCGCTGGCCGAAATGTTTGCCTGCTACGGCCTTTCCGTCGACCTCTCCGGCTCCGTTAAAGAAGCGGCGCTGCGTTTCCTGCAAGCCGTCTACGGGACCGATTCCGCGCCGGGCGAAGGACCGAGCGAAGTGCAGACCTTGGTCGCCGTGGCGTCCTATTTGCTGTTGGCGCTGTACAAACGGAAAAAGAGCGCGGCGGTGCCATTCTCCGAGATGGTGCTCGAAGGAAAAGATGGGAAACGCTACTTGCCGCTCTTGGTCGGCATCGATGAACCGGAGCAACGCTTGCATCCGTTCCGGCAGCGCTCCGTCCTGTCTTTTTTGAGGAAACTGCTTCGCAACGAGGATCCCGCTTTCGTTCATTTTCTGCAAAAAGTACTGGGCATCGATGGATTGGACGGACAAATTTTCGTCGTGACCCATTCGACGGACGCGCTCGTCAATGATTACCGAAAAATCATCCGCCTCTATCGGAAAAAAGACGGAGAAGTGGCCGCGGCGTGCGGCGCGCTCTTCGGTTTCGACGCGGAGATTGAAAAGCATCTCATCATGCATTTCCCGGAAGTGAAAGAAGCGCTGTTTTCCCATTGCGCCCTCTTGGTTGAAGGGGAAACGGAATACGGCTCCTTCGGCTATTTCGCTAAGACGCTCGGCTACAGCCTGAATTTTCACGGCATTTGCCTCATCAATGCGCGCGGCGAGACATCCATCGCCAGAATCGCCGAATTGCTCCGGAAATTTCACGTGTCGGCCGTCTCCCTTTACGACCGTGACGTCGCGGCGACCAAACGCCCGTCGGACACCGTCTTTTTCACCGATTCGATTTGCTACGAAATGGACGTCGCCCGCCATTGCCTCCCGGCGCGAAGAAATATTCTCGACGAGGCCGCGCGCGAAGTGAACGGCGGCGATCCCTACGTTTCCGGCGCGCTGATCAAAAAAGCCGCGGCGAAATTGGGATTGGAAAGGAAATTATATTCCCCGAAGAAACTGGCGCACGTCCCGACGCGAAATCAAACTGTCGCCGAATTTTATTATTTCGCCTGGTTCTATGGAAACAAAGGCGTCATCACCGGCCGCGCTCTGGGTTTGCACTTAGAAAAAGCAGACATCCCGCCCGCTTTCCGACGTGTCCTCGAGGCTGCCGTGGAGAAAGGGGATGTAAAAAAATGATTTTCATTTTTTCGCGGCTCTTTTCATGTGAAATCATGTGGGGCGCTTCCCCGCAGAACTCCTTACAGCACTTCATTTCCTTTCTTTCCCGGGAAAGAAAGGAAACGAAGCAAAGGAAAGAAACC
>CAVHDO010000184.1:0-2435 GCA_963634795.1 Oscillospiraceae bacterium | reverse complement strand
CCACTCAGGGGCGCCGCCGCTCGGCCTTGCCAATGCTAACGTCACCGATACGCGAGGCTTTTACATCATGACGCATTCTTACCACGCAAGGCCGCGAGACGCGTCGGCGCCCCTCGGCACGCTACTTCTTCGTAGATGGTCGGCGCGTGACCGGCGAATTTTGCACAGGCGGGCCTCCTTACAGCGGGAACAGCTTTGAGCTTTGAGTGGAAAGCGGTGTTGCCTTCGGCGCTTTTTGGAGAACATTTTTTTACAGCGTGACTTGATAGGTGAGGACGGCGTCGATGGCTGAGACGGCGTTTTCCCAATTTTTGATTGAATCTTCCACTTCTTGCCGATAAAAATCGTTCGTGACACAGTTTGCATTCACGCGGACATTTAAGATCGCGGCGTGAATGGCGGCGGTGCAAAATTGCGCGGCCATGACGGCGTCGGAGAGTAAATTTTTGTTTCCTCGATGAATGACGGCCGTGAAAAGTTCGGCGAGATCGGCCAAGAGGGCCGCTATCTGTGCGGGTGCTTTCGCGGCGTCGATGTAAATGTCTTGCATCGCTTCTTGGCATTCCGTTTCCGTTTTTCCTTCTTTTTTGAAACGTTTGTACGCATCCATCAAAGTTTGGAAACTTTTCGCGTCCTCGTCCATAAGGTCGAGCAAAATATCTTTCGCTTCCGGGAAAACGGCTACCCATTTCTCCGCTTCTTCGTGGACGGCGGCATACTTTTTGTTGGAGAGCGTGATGCGCGCCACTTTTTCTGCCAATGCGCAAGCCACAGCGCCCAGCTCGGCCGCCGCCGCGCCGCCGCCCGGGACGGAAGCGTTGCTTCCCAGAGCGTCCAAAAAAGTTTCGATGCTTTGCGTGCGGAATTTTGTTTCGTTCATCGGATTCACCTCTTATAAAAAATATAGTTTCATTATAGCAGAACAGAATGGCTTTGTGGATTTGTTTTTTGTTTTTACCGACATTGGCGATGAATTGTTTTTGATGGCAAGATGAGAAGCGAAGCCTTTTGTTTGTTTTCTTTTGGCAGAATTTGCAATTGAAAGCGGTTACGAAAAAAGCGAGGGGAAATAGAAGCGTTTCTCGTAATTTTTATCAAGGTGACAAAGGCTTAATTGCTTTTCGTATTTTTTGTAGTCAATCGCATATGATATGCTAAAAGCCCTCTCGGAGAGGTTTCTTCGGGAGGTTTTTTAGTATGCAAAAAGCAGAAACGGCGCCAAGGGGGTGAGCGTTGTTTCTGCTTTTCGTGAAAGGGAAACGCCAATGATTCTATCGACGTTTCTGTAGAAAACCGGGTTTCTTTAGGAAATACTGGAGAAGCCCAGATTTTTTTCGATTTTGGTGAAGATGGTGAAGAGTTGCTGCTTTTCTTCTTCTGTAATGCCTTTGTAGAAATTCTTTTCGGCGGCGATGAATTCTTCGCGGCAGGCGCTTGTGATTTCATGCGCTTTTTTTGTGAGGGTGAGGCTGTATTTTCGTGCATCTTCGGGGACGCGGTTGCGTTTGACGAGGCCTTTCTTTTCCATATTTTGGATGAGGACGGTGACGGTCGGATTGGAGAGATGCATGCGATCCTCGAGGGTCTTTTGCGTCACGAGTTCGTTTTCGTGATTGGCCAGGTAGGCCATGACGAGCAGGTTTCGCACGGTGAGTCCGTATTGGCTGAGCATGCGGGCGCATTGGTTGGCCATTTCGTTTCGGATATTTCCCAGCATGAAGCAGAGCAGCGGCTCGTCTCGGGAAAGGAAATCGCCTGCTTTGAGGACGGCGGTATCGTCGCCGATGATTTTTTTCAGCAAGGTGTCGCTCATGGGAATCCTCCGATGGAAATAAAAAATATCGTACATTCATAGTGTACGATATTTTTATAAAAATAGCAATTGAAAATGAAAAAATTGAATCGGCTGTGAAAAAATGATTTTCATTTTTCGCGGCTCTTTTATATGGAATCATGCGGGGTGTTTTCCCGCAGAACTCCTTACCGCACTTCATTTCCTTTCTTTCCCGGGAAAGAAAGGAAACTGACGGGTGAGGCCTCTTCGGCCGAAGAATCCGAGGGGCTCGGAATTTTTCCCGATGCTGCGTCAAGCGGCGGCTTACATAGGCTCGCTATGCTCGCCACCGCTTTCCTTGCCTCGGAAAAAATTCCTATGAGCCCCTCGGATAACGGCCGAAGAGGTCTCACCCTGCAAGAGAAAGAAACCGCCGCCAGGGCAAAATTCGCCGCCACTCAGGGGCGCCGCCGCTCAGCCTTCGAACAGTTAGCAGTTAGCAATGAGCAATTAGCAGTTGGCAGGGCTTTTTCTTGCTTGGCTTTTGAGGCGTTTGTGATTCTTGTTGTATAAAAAATGCGCGAAGCGCGTACCTGCACTGCTAATTGCTCACTACTCACTGCTAACTTTTATTGGCGCGGCGCCGGCGAATTTTGCACAG
>CAVHDO010000183.1:0-2436 GCA_963634795.1 Oscillospiraceae bacterium | reverse complement strand
TCCGGCTGCGGAAAATCGACGCTGCTTTCCATTGTCGACGGCCTGCTTTCTCCGACAAAGGGCAGCGCCAAATTCACCGACGTGCCTGATGGGCGCACGCCGCGCACTGCGATGGTGTTTCAGGACATCGGGCTGCTTCCTTGGCGGACCGTGCGGGAAAACATTTCTTTCGGCCTCGAAGCGGGCGCGCTCCTTTCTGTAAAAGAACGCGACCATCTCGTTTCCGCACAGATCGATTTGGTCGGGCTTCGCGGCTTTGAGGACGCTTACCCGCATGAGCTTTCCGGCGGAATGCGGCAACGCGTCGGCATTGCCCGTGCCCTCGCCGTTTCCCCGGATTTTCTTCTCATGGACGAGCCCTTCTCCGCGTTGGACGCTCAGACGCGCCTTCTGCTTCAGGACGAGCTCATCGCCCTCTTGGACAAGACACGCCTCACGACGCTCTACGTCACGCACAATATCCGCGAAGCCGTCCTTCTCGCCGACCGCATCATCATCCTCTCCGGCCGCCCCGCGCGCGTTAAGCAGACGACAGAAATTGAAATCCCGCGGTCGGAGCGCTCCCTGCGCCGGTACGCCGAAGCCATGGAAACCATCATCCAATCCGTCTGGGACGCCATCGCCGAAGAAGCCCGCGCCGCTCTCCGGGAGGTCCGCCATGGAATTTGAAATTAAAAATCGTATGAAACGTCACGCCGCGCCGCTTTGGGTTTCCTATGCCGCCGTGTTTTTCCTGCTTGCCATTTGGGAAATTATTTGCCGCGCCGGCCTCGTTTCCTCGCTCTTTCTCCCGTCACTCACGCAAATTTTCTCCGCGCTTTGGGCCATGACGACAAGCGGCGAACTCGCCGAAAATCTCGCGGCCAGCCTCATCCGGATTCTCGCCGGATTTTTCGTCGGGAGCGCCGTCGGCCTTGCCGTCGGTCTCGCGGCCGGCGTTTCCTCTCCGGCCGGTCGCATCGCCAATCCACTCATCGACGCCCTCTATCCCATCCCGAAAATCGCGCTCCTCCCCCTTTTCATTCTCTGGCTCGGCATCGGGGAAACGTCCAAAATTTCCCTCATTGCTCTCGGCGTCTTCTTCCCCGTCGCGTTGAACGCCTACGCCGGCGCGCGCAATACGTCGCCCCTTCTCCTCAAAGTCGCCGCTTCCTTCGGCGCGCGTCCCCTGTTTCTTCTCACCCGCGTCATCCTGCCCGCGGCGCTCCCCATGATTTTTGCCGGCCTGCGCATTGCCGCCGCCACCGCGCTGCTCCTTCTCGTCGCCGCCGAAATGATCGCCGCCGAAAAAGGAATCGGCGCCCTCATCCTTCGCTACGGCGACCTCATGCTCACTGACCGCCTCATGGCCGGACTCCTCGTCCTCTCCGCCACAGGCCTCCTCTTTCAGTTTCTTTTACATCTCGCGGCTCGCCGTATTCTCCCTTGGAAACAATAAATGATGAAATACGATACCATTCTCTTTGACCTCGACGGCACCCTCATGGCGTCCGAAGAAGGCATCACCAAATCCATGCAACGCGCCCTCGCCGCCCTCGGCATTCACGAAAAAGAAAGCGACCTCGCCCATTTCATCGGCCCGCCGCTCAATGTCGAGCTCGCCGCCACCTATCAAATGAGTCCGGAAGAGATCAACCGCACCATTTCCCTTTTCCGCGCGCGCTACGAGACCGTCGGTTTCCTCGAAGCCCACCCGTATCCCGGCATTCCGGAACTTTTGCAGACGCTCAAAGGAAACGGCTGCCGCCTCGCGCTGGCGACCAGCAAACCCGAAGAAGCCATGCGCCGCGTCACCGCCCATTTCGGCCTTGCTCCGTATTTTGAAATCCTCTGCGGCAGCCGCGTCGAAGACGAACTCGAAAATCGCACCGACAAAAACAACAAAGCCGGCATCATCCGAAAAGCCCTGACTCTTTTGAAGGAAACAGGAAATATCGGCCAAGCCGTCATGATCGGCGACAGCCCCTACGACATCGCCGGCGCCCAAGCGAATCATCTCCCCTCCATCGCCGTCACCTACGGCTACGGAAACAAAAAAGCCCTCCTTGAAGAAGGGCCGACGTTCGTGGCGGGCAGCGTGGAAGAATTGGGGAAACTGGTGTGTTGAGGGAATAGGGAAGAGAAGCACGGCTTGGTTCATGCTTTGCTTTTGCAGCGTTTGTGATGAGAACTTTTCTGCTGACAGAGATGAGAGGCCGGGCTTGGTGCTGCTCGGCTTTTTCTGCAGACAGGATGGAGACGTCAGAAATCAGACGTCAGACGTCAGACATTGTTTGGCGTTTTGCGTCAGACGCAAGATAGCAGGGAGCTTGGAGCAGAAACGAGGAATCGCTTCGCGCGATTTTTTATAAAAATGCGGCCGGAGGCCGCCACCGTTTTAACCTTCCTTTGGAGACAACCTTCCAGTGGACGGTTGTCAGTGGCGCGAAGCGCCGG
>CAVHDO010000182.1:0-2451 GCA_963634795.1 Oscillospiraceae bacterium | reverse complement strand
TTTCGGAGTACACTATGCAGGCAGAGCGGATTCGGAATTTTTCTATTATTGCCCATATCGACCATGGGAAATCGACGCTGGCGGACCGGCTGATCGAGATGACGGGGACCGTCGAGAAACGCGATATGGAAGCGCAGATTTTGGATACGATGGAGCTGGAGCGCGAGCGCGGCATCACCATCAAGGAGCAGTCGGCGCGGCTCTCCTACACGGCGCAGGACGGGAAGACATACACGCTGAATCTCATCGACACGCCCGGGCACGTCGATTTCAATTACGAAGTGTCGCGGAGCCTGTCGGCGTGCGAGGGCGCGATTTTGATTGTCGACGCGACGCAGGGCGTGCAGGCGCAGACGCTTGCGAATGTGTATCTGGCACTCGATCACAATCTGGAAATCATTCCCGTCATCAATAAGATTGATTTGCCGTCCGCCGATCCCGCGCGCGTGAAAGCCGAAGTGGAGCACGTGATTGGGCTCGACATGAGCGAAGCGATTGAAATCAGCGCGAAGACCGGACAGGGCGTGGAAAATGTCTTGGAAGCCATCGTTTCCCGCATTCCGCCGCCCCAAGATTTGAGCGAGAAACCGCTCCGCGCGCTCATTTTCGATGCCGTTTTCGATTCGTACAAAGGCGCGATTGCCTATGTGCGTGTGAAGGAAGGAAATATCCGCCCCGGCACGAATATCCGCATGATGGCGAATGGGAAAGTTTTCACGGTGACGGAAGTCGGCCATTTCACGCCGTATCCCGTGCAGGACGATGCGCTTTCCTGCGGCGAGGTGGGCTATATCGCCGCCAGCATCAAAGACGTGCACGATTGCGAAGTGGGCGACACGATCACGACGGAAGAGCGCGGCGCCGCCGAGCCGCTTCCCGGCTATCGCAAAGCGCTTCCCATGGTCTTTTGCGGCCTCTATCCCGTCGAGGCGAAAGATTACGAAAATTTGAAAGATTCGCTTGAAAAACTCAGCATGAACGACGCGGCGCTTGAGTACATTCCCGAGACATCCGCCGCGCTGGGATTCGGTTTCCGTTGCGGTTTCCTCGGCCTGCTCCACATGGACGTCGTGCAGGAGCGGCTCGAGCGCGAATACAATTTGAAACTGATTATCACGGCGCCCTCCGTCATTTATCACGTCTACAAGACGGACGGCACAATGGAGCCCGTGGACAATCCGGCGAAATTGCCGCCGACGGGAAATATCGATCACATCGAGGAGCCCGTCGTGGAAGTCGATGTCCTCGTCCCGTCCGACATGGTCGGCGCCGTCATGGATCTCGCGCAAAATCGGCGCGGCGTCTTCCTGAATATGACTTATCTCGACGAGACGCGCGTCGATTTGCAATACAAAATTCCGCTCTGCGAAATTATTTTTGATTTCTTCGATAAATTGAAATCGGCGACAAAGGGCTACGCGTCGCTCGATTACCGCCTCGCCGGTTACGAACGGACGGACGCCGTGCGCCTCGATATTTTGCTCAATGGCGAACTCATTGACGCCCTCTCCGTCATCGTCCATCGCTCCGTTGCCACGGCACGCGGTCGGGCGCTCGCGGTGCGGCTCAAAGAAATCATCCCGCGCCAGCTCTTCGAAGTGCCGATTCAGGCCGCCATCGGCAGCAAAATCATCGCGCGCGAGACCATCAAAGCCCTGCGCAAAGACGTCCTCGCCAAATGCTACGGCGGCGACATCAGCCGCAAGAAAAAATTGCTCGAAAAGCAAAAAGAAGGGAAGAAACGCATGAAACAGGTCGGCAGCGTCGAGCTCCCGCAAGAAGCCTTCATGGCGGTTCTCAAAAATGACTGACATCGGCCTCTATATTCATATCCCGTATTGCGTCTCGCGTTGCCGTTATTGCGGTTTCTATTCCACGACGGGCGCGCCGACGGAAACGTACATCGACGCCCTTTTGCGTGAGGCGGCGTTGCAAAAAAAAGCAATCGGAGAAAGGTCGGCGGACACCGTCTATCTGGGCGGCGGCACCCCGTCCCGGCTTCCGGTTTCTTTTTTGGCGCGTCTCTTGGAAGGCCTCGACGCCCTGTTTCCTTTCACATCGGACGCGGAAATTACGATGGAAATGAATCCGTCGGACATGCGCGCGGACTACCTTTCCGCTACGCGTGCGCTCGGCGTGAATCGCCTCTCCGTCGGCGTCCAAAGTTTCAATGACAAATTGCTCGCGGCCATCGGTCGTCGCCACACGGCTGCGGAAGCCAGAGACGCCGTGCGCCGGGCCCATCGCGCCGGTTTCGGAAACATCAGCATCGACCTCATGTACGAACTCCCCGGCCAAACCGTCCGTGATTTCGAGACATCCCTCCTCCGCGCCGCGCATCTTCCCATCACCCACATTTCCGTCTACAGCCTCATTCTGGAAGACGGCACGCCCTTCGCCCAATTGGCGAAAAAAGGGAAACTGCCGCGCCCGACCGAAGAAGAAAGCTTC
>CAVHDO010000181.1:0-2465 GCA_963634795.1 Oscillospiraceae bacterium | reverse complement strand
GTCGCCGTCACCTGCGGATGGACCCAGACTTCGATTTCGTATTCGCCGGGCTCCTTGATGGGCGCTTTGAGCTTGATATTTTTCTTATCCAGCTTGAAACCGTATTTTTTCTCCAGCGTCTCGCTGATGTCTTTGGCCGTGACGCTGCCGAATGTTT
Source organism: Oscillospiraceae bacterium (assembly GCA_963634795.1). GTDB lineage: Bacteria > Bacillota > Negativicutes > Veillonellales > Dialisteraceae > UBA1822. Next base: position 2,308 of record CAVHDO010000181.1, on the reverse strand, counting down.
TTCCGTCTTCGCCCACGCGCACGGGAATTTCCGCTTTCACTTTTTTGAGCTGCGCTGCCATGACGACGGCTTCGTCGGCGGCGACTTGCGACTTGAAAGCCTGCGATTCTTTCCGCTGCGCCGCGGTATTCAAATTCGCCGCGGTGCCTTCGACGCCCAAACCTTTTTTGATAATCACGTTGCGGCCGTAGCCATCCTTCACTTCGAGCACGTCTCCGCGTTTCCCCAGATTTTTCACGTCCTGCGTCAATACGACTTTCATGTTGTTTCCTCCTTTGGGACATACAAAATTTCGATTTTATTCTTCCGCGAGCTGTTCGCGAATGGCAGCGAGGATTTTTTCCTCGGTTTCTTCTTTTTCATTTTCTTTGATTTGCGCGCCGGACACGGTCATATGCCCACCGCCGCCCACAGCCTCCATGACACGCTGCACATTGACGGAGCCGTCGCTTCGGGCCGAAATGCCGAGCTGCTGTTTCTCCAGCGGATAAAAGAGAATGCTCACGCGAATCCCTTCCACGGAAATGAGATCGTCGGCGATTTTTCCGGCCATAATCTGCGCCTGCTCCGTATCTTCCGGCACTTCGGCGACCGCGATGCAGCCGTCTTTCACGCGCATTTTCGACATGATGGCCGCCTTGGCGCGGATGGTGTCGATATCGAGAACGAAGAGACCGCGGACGAGCGCCGTATCGGCTCCGCTTCGCCGCAGGAAACTGGCCGCGTCGAAGGTGCGAATCCCGGTCTGGACGAAGAAATTTTTCGTGTCGACGACGATGCCGGCATAGAGACACGACGCCGTGATTTGCGGCAGTTCCGCGTCTTTCCCGTAATATTGAATGAGCTCGGCGACCAGCTCGGACGCCGACGACGCCGACGGCTCCATGTAAGTGAGCAGCGTATTCGTCACGATGGAATTGGCGCGGCGATGGTGATCGACGATGATCCGTTTCTTTGCCGCCACCAAGACTTTCGGCGCGGCGACCATATCCGGAATGTGTGTATCGGTGATGAAAACGAGCGTCTTGTCCGTCATGAGATTCTTCGCTTCGTCCTCACGGATGAGAAGATGCTCCATGCCGGGCTCGGCCGCGATGGCTTTCCGCATTTTGCGCGACGTTTCGTCGTATTTGGAAACGACGATGTGCACCGGTTTCCCGGAAACGTGCGCGAGATGCGCGAGCCCCATGGACGCGCCGATGGCGTCGTAATCCTCGTGCGCATGCCCCATGATGAGGACGCCGTCGGATTCGTCGATCATTTCTTTCAGCGCCTGCGCGATGACGCGGACGCGGACACGCGTGACGCTGCCGGCCGATTGCGTCTTGCCGCCGTACACTTTCACATTTTCCCCGATGCGGACGACGGCCTGATCGCCGCCGCGACCCAGCGCCAAATCCAGCGCCGCCTGCGCCTCTTCCGCCTGCCGCGCAAAGGATTCCTCACTCTTGACAATCCCGATCGACAGCGTGACGGGAATGCGGTTCACCGTGCGGATTTCATGCACTTTATCCAAAAGATCGAAATTGCGGTCAATCAAAGTTTTCAAAGCCGCATGGGAAATGCACGCCACAAATTCCGCCGTGTCGTACTGCTTGATGAAACCGTCCAGCTCGGAAAATTCGCCCAAAATGCATTCATCGACATCGGAGAGCAGATTCGATTTTTCCAAATCCGTCATGTTCGCGAGCGCCTCGGAGAGATTGTCAATCCGAATGAGGCAGAAAACGGGCATGGCCTCCGCCGAGGCCGCGAGCGTTTCCTCCATATCCGTGCGATCCATGAGATAGAACAGCATGAAAGGCCGCGCGCCCTCTTCCGACGGCTCGACGTATTTATGAAACACGCGGAAATACAAATCGTCTTTTTGGCAATCGAACCAGCCCGTCTTCCCGAAAAGCCGCGACGCGTGCACGCCGGGGAGCAGATGATCGAGCTCCATGTCCTTCTCGTGCTCCACATCGGCCCAATTTCGGAAGACTTCATTGGCCCAGACGACCTGCCGTTTCTCGTCCATCATCGCGATGCCGAGCGGCAAATTTTTCACCGCATACGTCGTCCCGGCCTCGACCGCGGCGGACAAATCGTCCAAATACCGCATGAGCCGATCTTCCTGCTCATAGCTTTTCTTCTTGACGAAAAGAATCACGGCCAAATCGACGACGCCGAAAAGCGCGCCGAGCACCCAATTCTGAAAAGCCAGCGCCGCGAGCGTCACGACAATAAGCAGCCAGAAAGTTTTTTCGTATTTCTTCTGGAGCCAAATTTCGTCCAGCATACACCCTCCTCCGAAATCGAAAAAGAAAAA
>CAVHDO010000180.1:0-2466 GCA_963634795.1 Oscillospiraceae bacterium | reverse complement strand
TGAGATGAAAAATTTTTCTGCTGATAGGGAAGAGGGAAGAGAGGCGCGGCTGTTGTGTCTCTTTTCTTTTTGTGGCGTTTGTGGCAAAGACTTCAGACGTCAGATGGTCAGATTTCAGAGCGTGATTGGCTTTTTGGGTCAGGCGCGAGATAGTTGTCAGTTTTTAGCTGTTAGCTTTTAGTTTTAAGTGGTGTCGCTTCGCGACATTTTTTTATTGCGCCTTTGGCGTCCCATCACCCGGCGCTTCGCGCCACTGGCGACCTTCTAGTGGACGGTCGCCGGTGGCTGTTTTGGCTTATACAGAATTATTGCTATTGAAATTTAAGGATTTATGTGATCTAATATGACATAGGAAATGATATCATGTAATATGTTGAAAATAGGAAAGGGGAGGTAGACATGGATGCAACAGATATTAAAGAATACATGCAAGATTTTAAGGAGAAGTATCCGACCTTTAAAAATTGTAAGAATTTTCAATTGTTCTCTTTGATGTGTATGTATTACTTTTTCTATGGTGCTACAGACGCCTCATTTGATCAAGACGAGAACCTGTCTTATTTAGTTGATGGAGCCAATGACGGTGGAATAGATGCCGTTTTTAAAGATCCCAATAGTGAAGAAAATAATGATATCGTTATCGTTCAGAGTAAGCTTTATGTTAACGCCAGTATTTCTACGCAATATGTAAAAAGTGAAGTCACCAAAATTAAGGAAACTATTGAGAATTTGACCGCTGATAAGTGTCAAGAGTTTTCTGATGCGATGGTGAGTGCATTTAAGAATGCGGTGTATGAAAGATCCCCTCGTTCTGAGTTTAAAATTTATTTTTTCACAACCTATAATCCGAAAAACAAGGGAGTTATGGAAAAATTAAAGAAAGCGGCAGAGATTGCAGGAAAGCCATATAATGTTGAGGTTTGTTTTCTTAAAGATATCGAAGAACAAATCCATATGTGTGAATCTGGGAAGGTTTGCGTAGAAAGTGCCAGATTGGATATTGACCAGAAAAATAACTTTTTGAGATATGTCAATCCAGAGACACGAAATGAGTCTATTATTGTAAACATTTCTGCTAAATCTTTAAGGGGTTTGTATCAGCAAAAAAGGAATGCATTGTTTGGTTTAAATTTGCGATATTACACAAGGCAAAAAGAGGTGGATAATGGAATTCAAAAGACTATTAAGGAGCGGCCGAACAATTTCTGGTACAAAAACAATGGAATTGTTATTATTTGCGAGAAATATGAGCTTGATGGAACAGTTTTGAAGCTTGTCAATTTTTCTGTTGTGAATGGAGGTCAGACGACCAATAGAATTGGAAGTATTGATTTTGATAAAGATTTTTATATCACCTGCAAAGTGATTCAGTCGGAAGGAAGCACAGAACAGGATAAGGATGAATTTGCATTGGAAATAGCAGAATCGACAAATGCGCAAAAGCCGATAAAAAAAGCGGATTTGGTAGCCAATACTCCCGAACAAATTCGCTTGAAAGAGCGACTGAAAAAATGCGGTGTCTATTATACATTAAAGAAGGGTGACAAACCGGAAAAGAGAGACAAATATGAGGTTTATGAGATAACAAAAATTGATGAGGTGGGAAAATTGAGCTTGGCGGCCATTTTGCAAATGCCGGGATCTGCGAGAAGCAGTGCGTCCAAAATGTATAATGAGGAAAATCGTTATACGATTTGGGGGGATGATGCTGAAGCGGAGGTTATAAAAGACTTACTTAGAATTTCCTTTTATTATGAGAAATACAAGAAAAGTGACTTGGTCTCAACGGGAGCCGATGAAAGTGTTGTCGCGGCAATAAAGAACGGAAAAACGTTTCAAATTGCTTGCATTGCGTTGCTGTGTAAAATCATATATGGTGTCTTTCCCTATGATGATGTTAGCAAACAATTTTATAACACTGATGAATTGAAGCGGGTTTTGCGAAAAACAAAGCCAATGAAAAAGATTGTGTCGGTTAAATTGGATGTTGAAAAAGAGATATTTGAGAAAATTTTCCGAATTTTAGGAGAGGAGGTTTTGGCTTACTGTATTGCCGATAGTGCTTCGGATGAGAATGGCCCGGGAGATGCATCTAATTATCTGAAGTCAGATGAGAATTATTATAAGTACTGCATTAAACGGCTTTGGTCGAGGTTTAATCAGAATAAAGAGTTAAAGGAGTACATATATACGATTTGTGGGAAGAAGATGGGGGATTAGGTTTGCGTCGTTTTTTTAATGACTTTTTCGGCGCGTTCGCTGTAAGGAGGCCCGCCTGTGCAAAATTCGCCGGTGCTGCGACGTTATCTTTGAAAACGTAAAGTACCGAGGGGCGCCGACGCGTCTCGCGGCCTTGCGTGGTAAGAATGCGTCATGAAGTAAAAGTTTCGCGTATCGGTGACGTTAGCATTGGCAAGGCCGAGCGGCGGCGCCCCTGAGTGGCGGCGAATTTTGCCCTGGCGGCGG
>CAVHDO010000179.1:0-2515 GCA_963634795.1 Oscillospiraceae bacterium | reverse complement strand
TCGTCCAAAATCACCATGCCGTCAAATTCAAAGCTCCCGTCATCATGCTTGACGACAGAATCGGCCGCGGGATCCTTTTCCTGCTGAATCTCGCCCACGAGCTCTTCCAAAATATCTTCCAGCGTGACCAGCCCGGCCGTCGTCCCGTATTCGTCGACGACGACGGAAAAATAAATCCGGCGCGTCCGCATGAGTTGCAAGAGTTTGGACGCGGGCATGACCTCCGGCACCGTGAGAATATTTCTCATGATGCTCTTGACATTCCGTTTCCCGCTCGCCATCGATTCAAAGAAATCTTTCACGTGGACGAAACCGAGGATATTGTCCTTGTCGTCCATGCAGACGGGGTAGCGCGTGTGATGCGACGACGCAATCACGCCCCGCATCTCTTCCATGCTGTCCTCGTAGTCGAGGCAAACCATCTCGCTCCGCGGAATCATGACGTCCATCGCGCGCAAATCGAAGAAATCAAAAGAATTTTTCAAAAGGAAATTTTCCAGCGCCGACAATTTTCCGCCACGGTGACTTTCCTCGACGATATTTTCGATTTCCTCTTCGGAATACGTAAATTCCACTTCGTTCGTGAAAGGAATTTTCCGCCAGCCCAAATATTTCCGAATCAGCCAAAGACCGGCAGACACGAAGGGCGAGAAAATTTTCCCGAGGAGAGCCAATCCCCACGCGTGATCGGCGAGGCTCCTGAGCGGATAGACCAGCGCGGCGTCGCCGGGAATCCGAATCGCCACGACCCAGTACAGAAACATCGCCACGAAATAGAAACTCCACTCCGCGAGCGTCTCAATGCGGCCGTCCAGCTCCATGATTTCACGAAACACATCGCCCGTTTCCCCGATGAAGAGGACAAAAAAAGCCGCAGCCAAGACGCCCCCGAACTGCGCCCCCGCCAAAGTGCGCGCCGGATCTTGGTAAAACGGCTTGATTTTTTCAATCAGCTCATCGGGCTGATCCTCGTTGTTTTCCACATAACTTTTTCGCACACGCGCGACCGACGCGTACGCGATGCTGCAAAAGCGGCCGACGAACGCAGCCAAAAACGCGGCCAGCAAATACATTGCCGCCATTTCCAATTGTGTGTCTAAAGGCACCGTATCCATTTCTTATTTTTTCTCCTTATAACCGAGCTCGCGCAGGACATAATCTTTGTTTTTCCAATCGCGGGTGACTTTGACCCACAAATCCAAAAAGACGGGCGCGCCAATCAGACCCTGCAATTCTTCGCGCGCTTCTTGCCCGACGGCTTTGAGCATACCGCCGTCTTTCCCGATGATGATCCGTTTCTGCGAATCTCGCTCCACATGAATCGTGCAGCGGATGTACACTTTTCCGTTTTCCCGCTCGGCAAATTCCTCCGTGTAGACGCCAATCGCGTGCGGCACTTCGTCGCGCGTCCGCAGCAAGAGCTTTTCCCGCACGATTTCCTGTGCCAAAATGCGCTCCGGCTGGTCCGTAATCATGTCGTCGGGGAAATATTTCGGCCCCTCCGGCAGATAGCGCACCATCGTCTTCATGAGCGCGTCGAGATTGTCGCCCGTCTTGGCCGAGAGCGGAATGATTTCTTGAAAAGGAAACATATCGCGGTACTGCACGATTTTTTTCATGACCTTTTCTTTGGAAATCAAATCAATCTTGGACAGCACGAGGAAAACGGGGACGTTTCTTCCTTCAATGAGCTTCAAAATGTAGCGGTCGCCCGCTCCCGGCGGATCGTCGGACGCACAAATAAAGACGATGAGATCCACTTCTCCGATGGCATCCACGGTGGATTTCCGAATCACTTCGCCCAATTTGGATTGCGGCTTGTGCATGCCGGGCGTATCGAGAAACACGACTTGCGCGCCGTCCCCGTTCCACACGCCGGTGATTTTGTTTCGCGTCGTCTGGGCATGCGCGGACACAATGGAAATTTTTTCGCCGAGCAACGCATTCATCAGCGTAGATTTTCCCACGTTCGGCCGCCCAATCAGCGCGACAAATCCCGAATGAAATGTTTCTTCCATATCAATCCTCGCTCACAATCCGTGACAAACCGCACGCGGACAGAATTTCTTCCTCGGCGGCGCGCATTTCTTTTTTCTCTTCTTCTTCGTGATGGTCGTAGCCCAAAATATGCAAAAAACCGTGCACGGCGAGGTACGCAATCTCGCGCTCCCGGCTGTGCCCGTATTCTTCCGCCTGCTCCGCCGCACGATCGATATTGATTACGATGTCGCCGAGAGCCGCCTCTTCTTCCGCGAAATCTTCCTCGTCGCCTTCATTCAGCGCGAAAGAAAGCACATCCGTCGGCGCATCCACATCCCGATACGTCCGGTTCAATTCATGAATGACGGGCGCGTCGCAAATGAGCACGCTCATCTCCGCTTCCTCCGGCACGTTCCGGAGCGCGGCGCCTTTCTCGAGCACGCGGCGCAACAGCGCTTCCGTGTCTTCGTCGAAGAAGCGCATGTCGCTGTAATTGATTGTAATGTCCATTTGTTTCCTCTTGGCACCTTTCGGT
>CAVHDO010000178.1:0-2544 GCA_963634795.1 Oscillospiraceae bacterium | reverse complement strand
CCGTCTTCTTCGCTTGCGTATAGACTCTGTCACAGTCTCGATACTCTTTGACGACATCCGTCTCCGGATTTTCGGCGATATACGCCTCCCGCGTCACACCGGCATTCTGCGCAGCCTGATCGATGGCCGCCTCCGCTTGCACGTAATCCAAATACGCGACTCCGGTATCGTGCTTCGCTTTCTGCGCATCCGTGACCGCCGTTTCATAATCCGTTTTCCCCTGTTTCACATCATTGAATGCATCAATCTGATTTTGCGCCGCGGTCAGTTTTGCATTCATTTCCGTCAAAAGCTGTTCCTTGGTATTGCTCTCAATCGCAAACGCCGCTTTGGCATCCGCCAGCTCCGAACTGCCGGCATACGACATTCGGACGAACTTTTTGGTCCCGTCCTTTGCCGTCTCATAGTAGCCCATGCCTTCCTCGACCATTTTCTCTTCGAGGAACGCCAGCTCGGCTTCATACGCCGCTTTGGCCGCTTCACCGCCGCCGTAATTTGCAAGCAGCGTCTTGAGCTCGTCATAGCGTTTGAAAAGCTCGCTGTCAATCGGTTTCGACCCACTGAAAGAATAAGAAATATCTCCGTCGCTCGTGACCGTCGTGATCCATTTCCCGTCCGTGCCGACGCGCCCGCCGACCGTGATGGATTTATTTCTGTGAATCCCGGTCTCGGCCTTCCCGTTCATTTCCGCATCAGCCGAAACGGACACATCCCGTTTCCCGACCGCATACCCGTCCGAAAACAAATCGCGAACCGCCGTCGTCCACGATTTCGTATCCCCGGACGCTTTCGCCGTCAAATTTCCTTTATTGGCGCGGAAATAAATATCCCGGTCGCTGTGAATATCCGCCCCGTTCAAGACGGTGAGCTTGGAATCGCCGGCAATTTTCGCGAAGGGATCCTCCCGATCCGTGATGGGAACCGTTGAAATGCTCAGAATATCGCTGCGCGCATTGACTTTGACATCCCCGGCTTTGGCGCTCGTGTCGCGCCCGCTTGCAATGGAAATATCGCCCTTGGCCGTCTCCGCATAGGCGCCGAATGTCGTCTTCAAATGATTGTTGTACGTCACATCGTTCGACGAACCGGCCGCGCCCACCAAACCGGCCACATCCACCAGCGTCGAGCTCGAAATATCCGCGTCGTTTCGTGTCCCGACGGCAATCGAGCCGCCTCGATACGACGCATCGTATTGCTTGCCGTCCGTGCCGACATAATCTTCCTGCTTCGCCTTCGCATTGGCCGCTTCCGTATCTCCCGCATTGAGAACGGCGCTTTCCGCGACGGTCGCGCTCGTATTGGCCGTGGCTGTCGTTTTGTTTTTGATTCCTGCCGCGGAAACAAAGACCGAGCCGGCGTGCAAATTGTGGTCCTCTTTGGACGTAATCTTGCTGGTCGCCTCTATCGCGATGGCATTTTTGTCATACAGCGTCACGCCCTTTTCTTTTTCCGCCTTCGAGAGCGCCGCATTGGCTTTGATCGTGACTTTCCCCAAATCCACGCTCGTATTGTGCGTGATGTTGCTTTGGGAATCGATACCGCCCGCGCTGCCAAAAAACGCCGCGCCGAGACTCCAAGACGTCTGATCGCCGCCGGGATTTCTTTCCGATTCATTGTGCGCGGCAATGACCGTCTCATCCTTGGAAGAAACGACCGTGCCGTCCCCCACATTGACGTGAGAATCGGATGTCACATCCAGCCGCAGTTCGCCGCCCGCGCCGGATCCGGCACCGGCTGCCACCGAATTCATGTACAATTCTTCATTGTCCTTGTGATCGGCGAGCAGCGTGACGGTCTGCCCATACATCTGCACGCCCTTTCCGATGTCGACGCCCGTCTTTTGATCCAGATTGACATGGGAAACGGCGACCGCACCGGCCACGACGCCTCCTGCGCCGGCGATGGTATTCGCATACGCATTTTTGAATTCCGTACCCGCCGGAGTCTTCATTGCCGCCTGCACCGTCAAAGCGTCTTTCGCGTAGAAACGGGCGCCGTCACCCACTTCCACCAACGCTTTGTCTTTGGAGACCGTCTTGGCGACCGTGATGCCGACCGCACCGCCGCCCGCTGCGGCTCCCGTGGACGTCGCTTTCAGAATCGGCGTGTTTTCCGCCGTGAAAGACATCGCACCGCCGACAGTCGTCACATTATTACCGATTTTTGTTTTCGCCGTCACATCCGAAGAGAGAGACACACCGGTTCCCGTCCCGGCGAACATCCCGGCTCCCGCTCCCACGGCACCGGCCACGAGTTTCGTATCCGCTTTGGAAGAAACGGAAATGGTCGGCGTTTCCGCCGTTTTCTTTTCCGCGTTGTAAAGACCGCCGATATAGCTTTTGTCTTCCAGCGTCGTCTCCGCGCTTCCCGTAATCGAAGACGTGATCACGGCTCCGTTCAATGCGCCGTAAAGCGCCGCCGACGCGCCGACGAGAGACGAATCCAGCACCCTCGTATTCGTCGAGCCGATGGTGATATGTCCTGCCGTCAGAGAAGAAATGCGGCTGCTCTTTCCGATGATGGTCCGGACGACGCTGTTGTCAT
>CAVHDO010000177.1:0-2567 GCA_963634795.1 Oscillospiraceae bacterium | reverse complement strand
GGGCGATTCGACGAAGGATGCGGCGATTTGGGATCAGCTGGTGAAGAATGATACATACACATTCGACGCCAATGGGGAAACGACGATTCTGACGAATGATCCGAATGGGACGACGCAGGCTTTCAAGCTGAAATTGGCCGACATGGCCGGCGATATTGCGGCCGACAATACAGGCTATGTCACCGGCGGGAAAATTTACAGCTATCTCAGCCCGACCCAAGACGGAAATTATATCAAGACCGGCGCGACGAACAACACGGCGGCGAATCTCACGGCGCTCGACAATGCCATCGGCGTGGTGGACAAGGATTATACATTCATTAAGAAATCCATCGACGATTCCGGCAAGGATCCGATCTACACGAGCATCGCGCAGAATCTCATCAAGCTCGATGAAGGCATCACGAAGCTCATTTCTTACGATGAAAAACAAAAGACTCTTCACATCGGCGCGGGCGAAGGGATCACGGCGGATGCCGTTTCCTTCTATGCCAAAGACGGGACGACGACGCGGAAACTGACGGGCGTGACGTACGGCGGCGAAGCGCATGACGCGGCGGCGTACGGACAGCTGATCGCGGCCGGCGAATACAGCGCGACGAGCAGAAGCAAAGATGATGTGCAGACGGCGACGTTGGAATACAATGACGCGAATTCCAATACGGCGAAGGTGAAGATCAAGATCGCGGCGGAAGGAAAGATCGAAGCTGGCGACAAGCGCCTTGTGGACGGCGGTACGGTGAAGGCGGCTCTCGATGAAGCCATCGATTCGAATACGTACGAGGGCAGTGATACGATTTCCATTCAAAAGGAAAACGAATCGACGCACTATACGGTCCGTGTGAAGAATATGGCGATGAGTACGACGAATGACGTGACGGCGGCAGCGACGGCGACCGGTACGAATGCGGTGGCACTGGGCGCGGGCGGCAAGGCTTCCGGCGCTTACGGGCAGGCATTCGGTACGTATGCCGATGCGTCGGGTCGCTACTCCATCGCTTTGGGTTACGATGCCATCGCGTCGGAAAATACTTCCGCGACGCATGATCCGTGCAGCACGGGCTCGTCGATTGCCATCGGTACGAATACGCGTGCGACCGGAAACGGGACGGTGGCTTTGGGCGCTGTGGCTTCGGCTTCGGGCGAGGAAGGTATTGCCATCGGCAGCGAGGCGAAGTCGGAAGGCTATGAAGCGACGGCGGTCGGCAGCGGCGCGTATGCCAAAGCGCAGAGCGCCACGGCTCTCGGCGGTGTGAGCCAGGCTTTGGGACTGGCGGCTTCGGCGGTCGGCTATCAGAGCAACGCGGAAGGAGCCCACGCGGCGGCCTTCGGGTATTACAGCCAAGCGACGCAGGATGCAACGGTAGCGCTCGGTTCTTTGAGCACGGCGTCCGGTCTCGGCTCTTTGGCGGTCGGTTACTCGAGCACGGCGTCTGAAAAATTGTCGTCCGCTTTCGGCTACGGAAGCAATGCGTCGGCAGAGAAGAGCATGGCGCTCGGTGCGAAATCGTCCGCGCAGGCAGCGAATTCGGTGGCGCTCGGCTTCGGCTCGGTGGCGGCGGAAGAAAATGCAGTCTCCGTCGGCGGCGGCGATGTCGGCACGCGTAAGATTGTGAATGTGACATCCGGCACGGCGAATACCGACGCGGCGAATTTCGGCCAGCTCATCAAGGGCGGCTCCTACAGCGCGACGAGCACGGGCGCCGGGAGTGTCCAGACGGCGACGCTCGTTTCCAATGATGGCAAGACGACCGTTTCCATTTCCATCGCCGGCGAAGGGGCCGTGGCTTCCGGCGACAAGAGACTGGTGGACGGCGACACGGTCTATCAATATGTCGACGGCGTCAAAAAGGAAATCGCGACCGACATCACGGAGATCAAGGACAATATCACGACGAAAGACGGAAGCTACGTAAAGAAGGCGCAGACGGTCGGCGAGAATCTGACGGCGCTCGACAATGCCGTCGGTGCGGTTGCGAAAGACGGAAATGTCATCAAGGCGTCTCTGACGGAAGACGGAAAGCTGCAGACGTCCGTTTCTCAAAATCTGGAAGCGCTCGATCAGGCCATCGGCAAGACGGAAAAAGGAAATATCATCACGGCGGTGAATGACGACGGCAGCAAGACGAGCATCGCGCAGAATCTGAAGAATATCGACGACAAGATCGGAAAGATCACGGAAGGCAAAACGTACAACGCCATCAATGTCGGCGCGACCGTTTCCCAAAATCTGGAGCTCATCGACGAGAAGCTGAAGGGTTCCGAAGCGGATATGACGCACATCAAGAATGTGACGAAGGAAACGAACGCGACGGCGGACGGCGAGAATGCCATCGCTTTGGGCGAGCAGAGCAATGCGGGCGGAAAGAACGCGATTTCTTTCGGCACGAATGCGGCGGCTTCGAAAGAGAATGCTCTCGCTTTCGGGAACGACGCGGCAGCCTCGGCGGAGAATGCGGCGGCTTTCGGAAACGGAGCGAAGGCCGGCGGCAGAGAGGCGATTTCCTTTGGCACGGGCGCGGAGGCTTTGCAAGAAAATGCTTTGGCCTTCGGTCACGGTGCGAAAG
>CAVHDO010000176.1:0-2616 GCA_963634795.1 Oscillospiraceae bacterium | reverse complement strand
TGACTTCGATTTTGGCGAAGATTGGGATTGAAGGCGTCAATTCCACTTTGGCCACGGCCATTCGGACCGTCGTCGTGCTCGTCATGGCGTGGGGCATGGTCTTTTTGGCAGGCAGTCAGTCGGGGATTCCGGAAATCAGTAAAAAGAGCTGGCTGTTTCTGATTTTATCCGGGCTGGCGACCGGCGCGTCCTGGCTTTGCTATTTCAAAGCGCTCCAAATCGGAGAAGTCGCGAAAGTTGCGCCCATCGACAAGCTCAGCATCGTCATCACGCTGATTTTGGCATTTACGATTCTTCACGAAGAATGCACAATGCAGGTGGCGATTGGCGCCCTTTTGATTACGGCGGGGACACTGGTGATGGTGTGGTAAGGGCGGAAATGGGAGGGTGTGCACGATTTGTGTTTTTTATAAAGATGGAGACGTCAGACGGTCAGACATCAGACAGAAAGCGGTATCGCCTGCGGCGATGACTATTGTATGGCCGCTTTGCGGCAGCGCCGTAGGCGCATAGAATAAATCGTGCGTGAAACGCACAACGCTAAAATCTGACGTCTGATTTCTGATATCTGACGTCTTTGCCTCCCAAGTTGCTCGGAGCAAAGCAAGCCGCTCTCGGCTCCCGGCTCCAAGCTCCCGGTTGATTTTTTCTATGTACGCGCCGCCGTTTCCCTGATATAATACAAGGGTATGAAATGTTTTCTGTGCGGGAGGAGGACGAGATGGCGAAGAAGAAATTGAAATTGTTCGGATTCAACAATCTCACCAAGACGCTGAGCTTCAATATGTACGACATTTGCTATGCGCGCAGCGAGAGTGAGCGAAAAAAATATATCGAATACATCGACGAAGAATACAGCGCCGAGCGTCTCACGAAATTGTTGAAAGACGTGGCGCATCTGATCGGGGCGAACATTTTGAATATCGCGTCGCAGGATTACGATCCGCAGGGCGCGAGTGTCACGATGCTGATTGCCGAGGAAGAGGCGGAGAAACAGGACGTCGTCGCGCATTTGGACAAGAGCCACATCACGGTCCACACCTATCCGGAAATGCATCCGCAGGACGGCATTTGCACCTTCCGCGCCGATATCGACGTGTCCACCTGCGGCGAGATTTCCCCGCTGAAAGCGTTGAATTTCCTTTTGGAATCTTTTGATGATGATATCGTCGTTTGCGATTACCGCGTCCGCGGTTTCACGCGCGACGTGTCCGGGAAGAAACTTTTCATCGACCATCGCATTCATTCCATCCAGAAATACATCGCACCGTCCATCGCCAATCGCTACGATATGGTGGATGTGAATGTGTATCAGGAAAATATTTTTCATACGAAAATGATGATTCATGATTTCTGTTTGGACAATTATCTCTTCCACGAAAAGGAAGCGGATCTTCCGCCGGCGGAGGCCAAGCGCATCCGTCGTCTCATTCGTCAGGAAATGGCCGAGATTTTCAACGGGCGCAATATGCCGGCGATTAAGGGGTAAGGAAATATCGAGCGTGCTGATGGCAGTTTTTTCCTTTTGGCCACATTTAGTTGTAGAGACGTCAGATGATCAGACGTCAGACATCAGACATCAGACATCAGACATCAGACAAAAGAGGTATCGCCTGCGGCGATGATTTTTATAAAAAACGCGCGGAGTGTGCATAGTTTTGGGGACTTTTTGCATTATGCACGGTGTACCCTGCCCTGCGTATGTGGCACTGCTTTGTCGGGCGCGCCGAAGGCGTGTAAAAAATGTCGCGAAGCGATACCGCTAAAGTCTGACGTCTGATTGTCTGATGTCTGACATCTTCGTCCTGTCTGCCGTAAAAATTTTTTAGCATAATGAAGATAATCTTAGATTGAGCGGCGATGGCCGCTTTTTTCATGCGCGGAATTTTTCTCGGAGACGACAGCGGAAAATTGACATTTTTGTATAATTATGCTACTATTTTGTATAATTTTTCCACAAAAAATATATCGGGAGTGGGGTATGAGCGAGAAAAAAATTATTTACGATATCCGCCATTTGCAGAAAAGCTTCGGGAAACTCGAAGTGCTGCGGGATATCAGCATGGAAATCGAAAACGGGGAAGTCGTGACAATCATCGGGCCTTCGGGGAGCGGGAAGTCCACGTTTTTGCGCTGCTTGAATTTGCTGGAGGAGCCGACGGGGGGCGAGCTTTGGTTTGAAGGACGGAAAATCGATCAAAATTCGGATGTGAAATTGCTGCGCCGCGATGTGGGGATGGTGTTTCAATCATTCAATCTGTTTCCGATGATGACGGTCTTGCAAAACGTGATGTATGCGCCGATGCATATTCGCAAATTGCCGGCGGCCGAAGCGAAAGACGCGGCGATGAAGCTGCTCTCGGATGTCGGCATGGCCGATCACGCAGGTTTCTATCCGGAGCAACTCTCCGGCGGGCAGCAGCAACGCGTGGCGATTGCAAGAGCGCTCGCGATGGAGCCGAAAATGCTTCTCTTCGACGAACCGACGTCGGCGCTCGATCCGGAGCTCGTCGGCGACGTCTTGGAAGTCATGAAAGAAGTCGCGATGCGCGGCATGACGATGGCCGTCGTGACGCATGAAATGCAATTCGCCCGCTCGGTGTCGAATCGCGTCGT
>CAVHDO010000175.1:0-2634 GCA_963634795.1 Oscillospiraceae bacterium | reverse complement strand
TCCCGCGTCTACGACCGCGCCGTCGGTCTTCGCGCCGCGTTGCTTCTCGTCTCCTCACTCGAATTTTGGTATCTGTCCAAAGCCGTCATCACCGATGCCGCGCTCTTCTTTTTCATGAGCGTCACCGTCGCCGCATTTTATCTGGGATATACGGAAAACAAGAAATATTATTGGCTCTGCTATCTTTTCGCCGCCTTGGCCGCAATGACGAAAGGCCCCATCGGCATTCTGCTGCCGGGGCTGGCCTGTTTCCTTTTTCTTCTCACAAAAAAAGACCTGAAAGAAATGCTCCGCGTGCATTTATTTTCCGGCCTCGTCCTCTTCGCGCTCGTCGCCGGCAGCTGGTACGGCTATATGTACCTCCACCACGGCCGCGATTTCATCCTGAATTTCTTCGGAGTCCACAATTATCTCCGCGCGACCGTCGCCGAACACGAGCAGCACAGCGTCTGGTATTTTTACCTTCTCATCTTTTTCGCCGGATTCTTTCCGTGGAGCCTCGCGCTTCCCGTTTCCTTATTTGCGAAACGGAAACAGAAATATCTCTCCTTTTCCGGTATGAGCGACGCGACGCGCCTCCTTCTCATCTGGGCCGTGACCGTGACGCTCGTCTTCCAGATGTTTGCGACAAAATATCTGACGTACACCTATCCCGCGCTCTTTGCCGTCGCCATTTTGACGGCGCGACTTTGGCAAAATCTGCACTGGAAACGAATTGCCATACTGTGCCTTACCACTCTCGCAATTTACACCGGCCTCGGTTTCTTCGTCGTCCCCGGCCTCATCGCGCCTTACTCCGGAAAAGCTGTCTCCGAATTTTTGGAAACGAACGACACGAAAAACGCGACGCTTCTTTTCTACACCGATTACAGCGCAAGTGCCGTTTTCTACTCCGGCCGCCCAATGTATATGCTAAGCTCTCGCGATAAAATCGAAACCCTCCGCCCCGGCCATCTTTCCTGGGATGCCAAAAACGTATTTCCCTTCTACGCCAAAGAAGACCTCTCGCCGGACAAGCAATATCTCATTTTCATCCCGACAAAACGGGAAACCAAATTCCTATCCGAGTACCCGACCGGCTGGCAGAAACAAGGCACCGCGGGAGGGTATGAGGTCTATGAGAGACAGTAACGCATGTATGCAAAAATGCCTCTATATAAAAATACAGGAACACAAAAGTTAGCAGTGAGTAGTGAGTAGTTAGCAGTGCTGGTGGCGGCTTCGCCGCATTTTTATATTTCAAAAACCCAAAATGCCACAAAACCCAAGCAAAAAATAGCCGGGCTTAACTGCTCATTGCTCACTGCTCATTGCTAACTGTCCGAATGTTGTATAATACCATCAGAAAGTTTGAAATCCCATTTCAAAAAAACGAAAGGAGCCATCATGTCCGTTTCATCCATTATCATCAACCTCGGCGCGCTGCGCCACAATCTTCGCGTCATTCGCGCGCATCTTCCGAAAGAAGTGGAGACGCTCGCCGTCGTGAAAGCCAATGCGTACGGCCACGGCGCCAAAGAAGTCCTGCGCGTCGCGCTGGAAGAAGGCTACACCGCGGCCGCCGTCGCGCGCGCGGAAGAAGGCGCGGAGCTTCGCGAAGCCGGATTCACCTGCCCGATTTACGTCCTGGGATTGCCGCTGGCCGAAGACATGCCGCTCGGCGTTTCCCAAAATCTCATTTTCCCCGTGGACGACACGGTGGATCTCGCGGCGCTCGATGCCGTCGCGGCGCTTTCCAAGAAAACCGTCGACGTCATGATGGCTGTCGATACCGGCATGAACCGCATCGGCGTCCATCCGGCGGACGTCCCCGCGCTCTTGACCAAGCTCGCCGACTATCCGCATCTCCACCTCCGCGGCGCCTTCACGCACATGGCAACCGCCGATCACAAAGAAAAAGACGCGGCACTGGCGCAGCTCTCCCGTTTCGACGAAGCCATTTCCCATTTCCCCAAAGACGGGCATTTCATTTTTTCCGCGGCAAACAGCGCCGGCGTCGTCGATCTGCCTCAAAGTTATTACCATCTGGCGCGCCCCGGCATCATTCTCTACGGCCCGCAGCCTTCCGACGTCATGACGAATCGCCTCGATTTGCGCTACGTCATGTCCCTCGTTTCCCACGTGACGCACGTCCAGACGCTGCACAAAGGCGAGGCCATCGGCTACGGCGGCACCTACGTCGCGGAAAAAGATATGAAGACGGCCACCGTCCCCATCGGCTACGCGGACGGCTACCCGCGCGTCCTCTCGAACCAAGGCGAAGTTTTGATTGGCGGGAAACGCTGCCCCATCGTCGGCCGTGTCTGCATGGATCAGCTCATGGTCGCCTGCGGAGACGATGTCGTCCCGGGTGACGAAGTCGTTTTGCTGGGGAAACAGGAAACAGAAGAAATCACCATCGACGAACTCACAAAAAAAGCCGGCACCATTCCGCACGAAGTCCTCTGTGCATTGAAACGCGTGCCGCGCGTCTGGATTGAAGAGGAAGAATAATTAAAATTCAAGCAACAAAAAACGGGATGACATCGATTGCCATCCCGCTTTTCTTATGGCCTCAAACCGAACCCGGCCACACGGAGCGTCACCCGCCCCGGTTTTCTCTGTCTTTGCCACCGCCTTTTACGGCTTCGCCCC
>CAVHDO010000174.1:0-2671 GCA_963634795.1 Oscillospiraceae bacterium | reverse complement strand
CCTTTCTCCATTGTAATCACCTTTCTTTCTTTCAGGAGAAATGAAATCCCCTTACCGTGCTTGCCACACTTGGGCGAATCTAAAAATGTATGTAAACGGCGCCGAAAGCACCGGAAATTTGAGGAAACAATGTCTGATTTGCCTTCGCCTCTCGCAAAAATGCAAGACCTCAGATGGTCAGATGTCAGACCATATTAAACTGTTTTGTCAGGCAGGATTGAGACGTCAGATCATCAGACGTCAGACGTCAGACTTTACAGGTGTCGCTACGCGACATTTTCTGTACGCCTTCGGCATTTTGACAAAGCTATACGGTAAATTGCAGAACGAGGAGAAAAGCCAAAGCGTTGTGCGCTCCGCGCGATTTTTATAAAAATCATCGCCACAGGCGATACCGCTTTCATCTGACGTCTGATCGTCTGATATCTGACGTCTCGACCTCCATATGCGCCAAAAGCCAAGTACACGCTCTCTGCGCCCCTCTCTCGTCACCATCCATTCCGATAGCGAAGGACGCCGTCCGGGATGGTTCCCGCTTCAAGCTCGCCGATGGCTTCGTCCAAAATTTCAAAAGCGCGGTGCAATTTCTCGCTCCGAATGTTGAGCGGCGGCTGGCAACGCAAGATATTTTCGCCGAGCGTGATGATGATGAGGCCTTTTTCGTACGAGCGGAAACAAATTTTGAAGACGCCGTCCGCGTCGGGGACGATATTTCCTTTTTCATCTTTCTTCACGATGCCGATTGCATACGACATGCCGCGGCCGCGGAAGAAGGAAACGGTGTCCAGATGCTTGGCCTGCAAAGTCGCGAGCTCTTCGCGGAATTGTTTTTGATTGGCCGCGTAAATTTCTTGAAATTCTTCGGACGCGTAATAATCGAACGCCGCACAACCGACCGCGCAGGCGATGGCGTTTCCGCCGAGAGTGAAAAGATGCGCCGGCGCCGGAAGCGTATCCATAATCTCCGCCCGCGCCATGAATGCGCCGAGCGTGAGGCCTGCGCCGATGGATTTCCCCATGATGATGCCGTCGGGAATGATGCTCGGATAATTTTCAATCGCAAAGAAATGTCCCGCGCGCCAGAATCCCTGCTGCACTTCCTCGGAGATGAAGAGAATGCCGTGTTTCTTGCAAAGCTCGTACAGCTTTTTCATGAAAATCGGATGCGCCGGCAAAATCCCCGCGTCGCCCTGAATCGGCTCGATGATGACCGCCGCGACATCGTCCGCCGGCATGTAATGCGTGAACGCTGTCTCGATATCGCGGAGGCAATCGCGCTCGACCACGTCATCCGGCAAATCCTCGCCGTAAAAAGGAAAATGATAAATCTCCGGCAGAAACGGTCCCATTTTCGCGCGCATTCTCGTCGTGCAGCTCGTCATCGAAGCACTGCCGTAAGTATTTCCGTGATAGCCGTTGATGAATGTGATAATTTTCGTGCGCCCCGTGTAGGCTCTGGCAAATTTCACCGCCGCATCGTTTCCGTCCGAGCCGCAGTTTCCGAAACAAATCTTCGCCGGCCCGCCGCCGGGAAATACGGAGGTGAGGCGCTCCGCATACGCAATCATCGGCTCGTTGTAGCTGTACGCCGCCGTGTATTGCGTGCATTTTTCGAGCTGCGCCGCGATGGCCGCCTTCAGAATCGGATGCGAGCTCCCCAAATTCAAGGACGACGCGCTCGTCAGAAAATCGATGTACTCGTTTCCGTCCGCGTCCTTCAGCATCTCACCCGCGCCGCTCTCGACGGCGAAGGGATAATAGGATAAATGCTGGCAGCGCGCGATGACTTTCTCGTCTCGCGCCACGAGTGCCTTACATTTCTCGATATGTTTTTGGATTTCGTATGCCATGGTTTCCTCCTTTACGGAAACAAAAAAGCCCTCGCCGGATTGCTCCGACAAGGGCGCTCTGTCGCGCGGTACCACCTTGCTTTATCACTCAAGCGCATCTCTTGTAAGAAATATAAAAAACGCGCCGCCCGTAACGTGGGCTGCCGAGACGGCTTGCGACCGCCGCCCTGCTCCCGCGATGACACGCCCCGTGTAGGCACCGGCTTTCACCACCCGCCGGCTCTCTGCCGCCATCCACGAAACCTTTTTGCGTTCCCTGCATTTATTTTTGGCAATAATACTCCCGGATTTTTGATCTGTCAAGAAAATTTCTTCGCATGGGAGATATAGATAAAAGTTATTGCAAGAAACAGTAGTGTTTGCTGTGCTTTTTTGTCAGGCAGGAGGGAGACGTCAGATGGCGAAAAAGTGCACAGTGCACAGTGCACAGTACACAGGATATAGCTTGCTGTGCTTTTTTGTCAGACAGGATAAAGACGTCAGATGATTAGACGTCAGACGTCAGAAATTACTCAGCTTTCATATCAGGCGCAAGAAGAGTTAGCAATTAGCAATTAGCAATTAACAATTCAGGTACGCGCTCCGCGCGAATTTTTGTAAATGGGGCTGTGAAAAAATAAAAATCACAAAGAAATTTTCTGCCTGCTGAAATGCCGCTATTTGCGATTTGATTTGTTGTCGAATCGCAAAGTCCAGCGCAAGGGGGCCCGCCTGTGCAAAATTCGCCGGCTCAGCGCCAACCAGCTTCGATAACGCAGAGCGCCGAGGGGCGCCGACGCGTCTCGCAGCCTTAAGTGGCAAGAATGCGTCTTGAAGTAAAA
>CAVHDO010000173.1:0-2672 GCA_963634795.1 Oscillospiraceae bacterium | reverse complement strand
AAATGAAGAAACAGATTGCCAAGATTCTTTCCAAGATGGAAATGTCGGGTACGGTAAAGAAAGCGTCGAAGTAATTCGCACGCCGATTTCCGTATCAGGCTTCCATATACTTCTCCATCGCCGGAAACGGTAGCGAAAAGGAGGCAGACCCTTGTGGTCTACCTCTTTTTTGCGTGGAATCATGCGGAAAGTTTCTCTACGGAACTCCTTACAGCACTTCATTTCCTTTCTTTCCCGGGAAAGAGAGGTAGAGACGTCAGATAGTCAGACATCAGACGTCAGATTTTAGCGGTGTCGCTTCGCGACATTTTTGTATTGCGCCTTCGGCGACCCATCATCCGGCGCTTCGCGCCACCTTCCTCCAAAGGAAGGCTAAATCTGTGGCGGCCTCCGGCCGCATTTTATAAAAAATCGCGCGGAGCGCGTCTGCTAAAATCTGACGTCTGATTGTCTGATGTCTGACGTCTTGACCTCTATGAGACGACCCGCTCCCGGCTATCAGCTCCCTGCTATTTCCCGCCTGACCAAAAAGCTAATCACGCTCTGACGTCTGACGTCTGATCGTCTGACGTCTTTGTCCTGCCTGATAAAAAAAGCCGAGCACCCCATCTTGTGCACTGTGTACTGTGCACTGTGTACTATTCCTTACACAAATACCCATTGCACCAGCATCATGTACACGCCCGTTCCCGCGACCATGCTCAGCATGAAATTTTTTCGTTTCAAATGCACGAGGACCGTGGCGGCGATGGCGAGGAGCTCGGGGGCGCCGTGGGGTCCGGAGAGCCAGGCGACGTCTTTGACGCAATAGATGACGAGGAGGGCGAAGACGGCGGCGGGGAGGGCTTTGCCCAGATAGCGGATGTAGGGCGAGAGGTCTTTTCCCGGGCGGAAGAGGAGAAAGGGGAGGAAACGGGTGGTCATGCTGGCGGCGGCGCAGATGGCAATCGTCGCGAGTTCTTGCGGAAATGTCATTGGAAGCCTCCTTTCTCGGCGATGGGACGGCGAAAGAGAGTGAGAAGCAGCAGAATCAGGAGGAGCGCGGGAAGCATAAATTTTTCGGCGCCGAAGAGGAAGAGACAGAGGCCGGCGGCGAGGAAGCCAATCGCGGCGGAGTATGGCTGTTTCTCTTTTTTGAATTGGTCGAGAAAAATGACGACGAACATGGCGGTCATGACGAAATCAAGGCCGCGGAGGGGAAGGCCCGTGAGGAGATTTCCGACGAGGCCGCCCATGAGCGCGCCGCTCACCCAGTAAAGATAATCGAGGAGGCTGACGAAGAAATAAAACCAGCCGCGGTCGACGTCTTTGGGAATGGTCGCGGTGTAATTCAGAGCAAAAGTCTCATCGCAGAGCCAGTAAATGAGAAATGGTTTCTTCCAGCCGAGATCTTTGTATTTCTCAAGCATGGAAATGCCGTAGAAAAGATGGCGGGCTTGGACGAGGAGCGCGAGGACGGCGGTGCCGACGGGAGAAAAGGGGGCGAGCAGCAAGGAAACGGCGATGAATTCGAGCGAGCCGCCGAAGATGATCATGGCCATGAAAAACGGATACCAAAAGGAGAATCCGGAGACGTGCATATAGAGGCCGTAGCTGAGGCCGACAAACCAAAATCCCGCGAAGATGGGAAGCGTATACGGAAAGGCTTCGCCAAAAGCGCGGGATATGCGTGAAGATTTCATCGGATGGGAAAAACTCCTTTGGAAAATGTTTTCAAGAATTTTTTTGATGCACGACCATTTGCGGATACGGGATGTCGATGCCGGCGCGGTCGAGGGCGTTTTTGATATCGATATAGAGAGCGTGGCGCGCGTCATAATACGTTTCTCTTGCGACGCCGATGCGGGCGTAGACGGTGATGGCCGAGTCGCTTAAATTGTCCACGTAAATTTTGAGGCTGTCGGGCTGCGTGACATAGGGACTCTTAAGAATGGTTTCTTGCATGATTCGGACGCATTCGGTGAGATTCGTGCCGTAGCCGACGCCGATTTGAAATTCGATATTTCGGACGTCGAGCGCGGAATAATTGACGACGACGGTCGCCGTGGCAGTGCTGTTCGGAATGATGACAAGCTGGTTTCCCAGCGTCAAAAGTTCGGTGTACATGATACGGATACTCTTGACGGTGCCGCCGTAGCCGGCCATCGTGACGTAGTCGCCGACGCGGTAGGGATGGAAGAGCAGAATGAAAATGCCGGAGGCGACATTGCTGGCCTTGTCTTTAAGCGCGAGCCCGATGCCGAGCCCGATGCCGCCCATCGCCGCCGAAAGTGTCGTCGTCGAGACGCCGAGTGTCCCCAGCGCCATCAAAAAAACGATGAGGAGCAGCAGGTAGTAAACGCCGTCTGTGATGAAAGTAATTACAGAATGCTCCACGTCGGCGCGCGTGAGAATCCGGTGCAGAATTTTCCGAATCCATCGACAGACGAAAAAGCCGACGGCGCCGATGAGAAGGGCAATGGCGATGTCGAAGGCGCGGGAAACAAATTGCTGCGCCAGATTTTCCAACATTTCTTCCGACCAATATTCGGCAAAATTTTCTTGCAAATCGGTGGTATTCATCGGTGGGCTCCTTTTCTTAATGTTTTCTGTTATTGTAACATGGAAGGAAAGAGAGAAAAAGTGCACAGTGCACAGTACACAGTGCACAGTACACAGTGCACAGTACACAG
>CAVHDO010000172.1:0-2687 GCA_963634795.1 Oscillospiraceae bacterium | reverse complement strand
TCGATTCCCCCGATAGCGACAACAGGAATACGAACAGCCTTGCAAATTTCTTTAAGAATTTTTATGGAAACGGCTTCCGCATCTTTTTTGGTGGCCGTCGGAAAAACGGCGCCGACGCCCAGATAATCTGCGCCGTCTCGCTCCGCTTGTTTCGCTTCTTCGACGGTATGCGCCGAAACGCCCAAAATGGTATCCGCCGGAAGAAGCTTTCGCGCCACCGACGCCGGCAAATCGGATTGGCCGATATGGAGCCCGGCCGCATTCACCGCAAGACAAATATCCAGGCGATCATTGATGACGAGCGGCACGCGATGGGCGTCGGTCAATTTTTTCAGAAGAAGCGCCCGCTCGAAAAAAGTTCTCGAATCCGCTGTCTTTTCGCGAAGTTGCACGCAAGTGACACCGCCTCGCAGCGCCTCGGCGACAATGTCCGGAACCGCCGCACCCGCGCCGGGATCGGTCACCAAATACAGCGACGGATCAAATGTCCCACACATCGACATTTGCTCCCTCGGCAAGCGCGTCCGGCGTCATATTTCCTGCGGCGTCAATCAAAGCATTCCGGAAACTTCCGAGACCGACGGCACCGGCCGATTTTTCTGCCACATCGCCGCAAAGTCCCATGAAAATCATGCCGGCAGAAACGGCTTGCCACAAATTTCCCGGATTGGCGCCGCAAAAAGCGCCCAGCACAGACGTTTCCATGCAGCCCGTCCCCGTGATTCGACTCATGCGCGGACACCCGTTTCGAATCGCCGCGACACGCCAGCCGTCGGTCACAATATCCGTCGCGCCGCTGATAGCCGTCACACAATGAAAGGTTTCGGAAACGGTGCACGCCAAGGCCACGATATCCGCATCGGCATCCTCCGCCGCCGCATCGACCCCCTTGGTATGCGCATCCCGGCCGGCCACGGAAGCGATTTCAGAAATATTTCCCCGAATCACAGAAATTTTGATTTCCGCCAAAATTTTTCGCACCGTTTCCACCCGAAGCGGCGTCGCTCCACAGCCGACGGGATCCAAAATGACGGGAATTCCATGCGCATTAGCCGCCCGCCCGACCAGGAGCATCGCCTCGACAGTCCGCGCGTTGAGCGTGCCAATATTCAAAACCAACGCCTGCGCCAACGCACACATATCGGCGACTTCTGCCGGATCGTCGGCCATAACGGGAGACGCGCCGACCGCCAGCGTCATATTGGCGCAATCATTCACCGTCACGTAATTGGTGATGTGGTGTACGAGCGGACAGCTCTCCTGCACGCGGCGAAAACAAGCCGCCCAATCAGTCATTTCCAAAGCACTCTTCTCCTTCCTTTTCATATTCTGTCGACAAGGCACCATATTCTTTCGCCTTCACCTCATCTTTTTTGACGTATTTTCCTCTCTCGTACAAATCGCTCAAAAAACGACAAGCCTTCGGATTTCTCGCATCGACCGCCCGCCTGAGAAATGTCAGCCCCAACGTCACATTTTGATCCGTCCCGACCCCGTCCAAATACATTTGCGCGGCGTACAGCATCGAATCCGTATCGCCGCCTTCCGCTCCGGCCAAGAAATGATCCAGCGCTTCCTTTCCCTGCTGATTTCCCTGCACCAAACAAATCAGCCCCAGCTGCGTGTAAGCCGGCACAAAACCGCCGTCAATCGCCGCCCGAAACCAATCTATCGCGCAAGATCTGGCCGTTTCATCCCGAAAAATATCCGGCAAAATCATCATGCCCGCTTCATACGCCGCTTCGGCCGAGCCCAAAGTATATCCCTGATCAAACCACGAAAACGCCTCGTCGTAATCCCGCTCCCGACCGATACCTCTTTGACATATCCGCCCTAAATACAGACACGCTTCCGCACTGCCGCGCCCGGCCAATGTCTGAAAACAAACTTCGGCCGCCGGATTTCTTTCTTTGTAATACTGCTGCGCGAGCCGCATCAATTCCCGCGCCGCTTTGCTGCTCCCTTTCAGCACGGCCTCCGTCAAATATTCTTGCGCTTTTTCGTAATTCCGAATGGCTAAATAATTTTTCCCCATGGTATACAGCTGCGCCACGGATGTCGTCTCTTGCATCTTGTCTCCTCCTTCCGAATCATCACAACCAAATAGCAAAAATTTTCTCTATTGTACCACATATTCCAATTCAGCTATCCAAAATTTGTTGACAAATGCACTTTGCCAAAAAATACAGTATCTTTTCTCACTCTAATAGTATAAGCTGATAGTAATGGTACATGATGATCTTCCTTTGTATTATAATTTATTCAAAAATCATTACAACAAAAGCCCATATGACACTAATATAAATGATTTAAATCTCCCTGACAAGACGGCATTCGCTGTAAGAAGTTCTGTAAAAAATCACCCTGCATGATTCATGCGAAAAAATTGCTAAACTTTTTATTTCACATAGAGCTGACCATCACTCAGCCTGACGAACCACTGAAAACCGTCCACCAAACGCTTTTCTCCGGAAGAGGGCTAACTGGAAGCGGCCTCCGGCCGCATTTTTATAAAAATCATCGCCGCAGGCGATACCTCTAAAATCTGATGTTTGACGTCTGACCATCTGACGTCTCAATCTTGTCTGACAAAAAGGCCAAGCACTTCGCTCCCGGCTCCAAAAGCATACGAAAAAAACTCCCACGCAAATCGCGTAGGAGTTTCTTCGTATCAGCAGCTTCCTATC
>CAVHDO010000171.1:0-2807 GCA_963634795.1 Oscillospiraceae bacterium | reverse complement strand
AAGAGAATGAAGTGCTGTAAGGTGTACCGACGGCACGCGCCGAAAACGTCACGCGGCGTAAGCCGCATTTTGCGTAGCAAAATATTTCCCGCGCCGAAAGGCGCATAACCCACAGGAGATCCATTATGAAAATCCAAACCGCGCAGCTGACCGTCTTTCCCGGACAAATCCGCGAAAATTTTCGCGCCATTGAAAACGAAATCACTCTCGCAAAAAAAACGGGCGCAGACATTTTGATTCTGCCCGAAATGTGCCTTTCCGGCTATCTCATCGGCGACCTCTGGGAGCAGAGCGCGTTTCTCCGCGAATGTGAAAATTATAACGCGAAAATCGCTCACGCCGCCCGCGGCCTTACTATCATTTGGGGAAGCGTCGCCGTCGATTTCGCAAAGACGGCTGACGACGGACGCCCGCGGAAATACAACGCCGCTTTCGCCGCTTCAGACGGCCGTTTCCTTTATCCCGAGCATTCACCCTATCCCTTTTTGCCCAAGACCCTCCTTCCCGCCTACCGCGCCTTCGACGACCGCCGCTATTTCACCGACGCCGCCACGCTGGCCAAAGAAGAGGGGCGCTCACTTTCCGATTTCCTCTCGCCGTTTGTCATCCCGATGAAAGAAGGAACTCTTCGCGCCGGCGTGCTCCTTTGCGAAGACAGTTGGGACGAAAATTACGAGACGCACCCCATGGACATTTTGGCAGGAAAAGACGCCGACCTTCTGATCAATCTCTCCGCCTCGCCCCTGACCCTTGGCAAGAACGACAAACGCCACCGGATGCTCGGCGCGGCGCTTGCCCGCCTCGGCCTTCCCCTGCTCTACGTCAATCACCGCGGCATCCAGAACAACGGTAAAAATATTTACACCTTCGACGGCATGACCGCCGCCTACGACAAAGAAGGAAACCTCGTCGCCGAAGCCGCTCCGTTTCATACCCCACGCAGCGCGTTTCTTTTCAATAAAGAAACAAAGACACTCGAAGCCGCCCGCCCCATGCCGCCGGAGACCTCCGATTTGCTCCTCCCGACCCTTCGCTACGGCCTTTCCCAATTTCTGGAAACATTTCACATCGAGCGCGTCGTGATTGGCGTCTCCGGCGGGATTGATTCCGCGGTGAACGCCGCCCTCTTCGCCTCCGTCCTCCCCGCCGACAATCTCCTCCTCGTCAATACCCCCACGCGCCACAATTCCGAGACGACGAAAAAGCTCGCCGCCGCGCTCGCCCAAAATCTGGCCGCGCCCTACGTCACCATCCCCATCGACAGCGCCACAGACGAAACGGCGAAAACGCTGGCCTCCCTCGAAATTTCCCACGGAAACCAAAAAGAGACCCTCCCCGTCTCACAGCTCACACGCGAAAACATCCAAGCTCGCGACCGCAGCGCTCGGATCCTCGCCGCCCTTTCTTCCTCCGTTTCCGGCATCTTCACCTGCAACGCGAACAAAACCGAGCTCTCCGTCGGCTACGCCACCCTCTACGGCGACATGGCCGGCGCCATCGCTGCCACCGCTGACCTATGGAAACACCAAATCTACGCCCTCGGCCGCGCCTTAAATGCCCATTTTGGCCGTGAAATCATCCCCGAAGGCTGCTTTACCGTCACCCCATCCGCCGAACTCTCCGACGCACAAAACGTCGACCGCGGCCAAGGCGATCCGCTCATCTATGACTACCACGACTACCTCTTCCGCGCCTTCATCGAGCCTTGGGAACGCGCCACCCCCGAAGACATCTTGGCCTGGTACCTCGCCGACAAGCTGGAAGAAAAAATCGGCACACCCCTTTGCGTCCGCGACCTTTTCAAAACCGACGCCGCCTTCCTCGCCGACCTCGAGCACTGGTGGAATCTCTTCGCCGGCTTTGCCGTCGCCAAACGCATCCAATCGGCGCCCATCCTCTCCGTCTCCCGCCGCCCCTACGGCTACGACCTCCGAGAATCCCAGCTCGCGCCCTACTACACAGATCGATATTTGGAAATGAAACGGAAACTGATATAGAGCTTGGTGCAAGGAGCTTCAAAGCAAAGCTGCTTCCTGCTTACCTTCTGCGGCAGACAAGATTAAGACGTCAGACATCAGACCATGTTTGACTCGGTGCTACATTGGCGACAAAAACGTCAGCATCCGGACAATCAGACGTCAGACTTTAGCGGTGTCGCTCCGCGACATTTTTATATTGCGCCTTCGGCGTCCACCAAAACGGAAAACGATTTTATTTCCTGCTTCCCCCGTCATCCAATCGATGAAATTTTCAAAACGCCGCCACAAGTAACATTCGAGCCCGCTACAAAAAATAATTTCCGTTTCTTAAAACCACGAAGACAGACCTTCCCCTTGATCCCAAATCCAAAACCGTTCCGAAAATAAAAATTTCTCCTCGCAAAAAACTTTGATTCTCAAAAATTTACCACGCTCAAAAATCAAAAAATCGCCCTTCACGCAAAAAAAAGGCAGAAGTCCGAAGACCTCCGCCCTATTTGCGCCGTTTTCACGGCAAGGAGAAGTAAAAAACAAAAACACGTACACAATTGGAAACAGAATCCCCTCGTGAGTTCTTATAAGATGGGATAAAGCCGTCAGAGCGAGTGCACAGTACACAGTGCACAGGTTGACGTGCTTGGCTTTTTTGTCAGACAAGATTGAGACGTCAGACATCAGACCATGTTTGGCTCTGTGCTACATTTGAGGTAAAGACATCAGAAGTCAGACGATCAGACATCAGACTTTAGCGGTGTCGCTTCGCGACATTTTCGTATGCGCCTTCGGCGACCCATCATCCGGCGCTTCGCGCCACCTTCCTCCAAAGGA
>CAVHDO010000170.1:1767-2847 GCA_963634795.1 Oscillospiraceae bacterium | reverse complement strand
CCTCTTCCCCCTCATTCTATCACAGTTTCCTGAAATTTGATTTTTTGTAGTAAAATAAAGAGTAAAAATATTTTAGGAGGGCGTATGATTGAGTGGAAGCATCGCGTGCATTTTCAGGAAACGGATGGGATGCGCGTCGTGTATCATGGGAATTATTTGAATTGGCTCGAGGCGGCGCGGGTGGAATATCTGCGTTCGTGCGGGATTACCTTGTCGGATTTGATGGCGCGGGGGATTGTGTTTCCTATCGTGGACGTGCATGTGAAATATTTGTCGCCGGCGCGTTTTGACGACGATGTGATCGTGCGGGCGCATTTGACGGAAGCGTCGCGGGCGAAGATTGTATTTTCTTATGAAATCGTGCGGGAGGCGGACGGTGTGCAGCTCGTGACGGCCTCGTCGGTAGGGACGTTTACGTCGATGGAAACGGGTCGGATTGTGCGGCTGCCGCAGGATTTGGCGACGCCGCTTTCTGAGATGGCGGCAGAGGATGGAAGGGGTTATCATGGATAATCGGCCGATTGGCGTGATGGATTCAGGAGCCGGCGGGCTCACCGCGGTGCGCGTCCTGAAAGCGCGGTACCCGAAAGAAACGGTGGTGTATTTCGGTGATTCGGAGAGAAACCCATACGGCGAGCGGTCGCGGGAGGAGATCGTTTGTTTTGCCGAAGAAGGGAAACAGTTTCTTCTGTCGCAAGACGTGAAAGCGGTCATCATCGCGTGCAACACCATTACGTTCAACGTGCCGCCGTCTTTTTACGAAGAAACGGTGCCGGTCGTCGGGATGAGCCTCGATTTTTCGGCGCTCCCGAAAGTGTCGCGCGTGGCGGTCTTTGCGACACCGGCTTCTATTGCGACGCATTGTCACAAAAAAGGCGTCCTTCGCGCGCTCCCCGAAACGGAGGTCATCGAAGTGCCGTGCGAAGGCCTGGCGGGCGCGGTCGAGCGTGTGGCGCCGAAAGAGGAAATCCGGGCGCTCGTGCGAAATTTGACGGAAACTTATCACGCGGAGAAGGCTGAGGCGGCGGTTTTCGGCTGCACCCATTACCCGCTGATACGAGATATTTTCGAGGAAATTTT
>CAVHDO010000170.1:0-1122 GCA_963634795.1 Oscillospiraceae bacterium | reverse complement strand
TGCTGGTGTGCCTCGGTTTCCTGGGGTATTGGTATTTTTGCGCGAAACAGGGAGATTGCGATTTCCGGCTGCTTTCGCGGCAGAAGACGCCGTTTCGCGTGGAGAAATTGGATCAGTCGACGGCGATTTTGTCCGCGACGGTGCCGATTCGGAATGCCGGTCGCCAGGGCGGGACGATTATCGATTGTTTTGCGCGGCCGTATTTGCCTCGCGAGCAATATGATGCGGCCAAGCTTCGCGCGATTGTCTACGATGTGAATCGCGTGCGCGAGGACGATTATTGGGAAGCGCTCATCGTCTATGCGGGCGACGAGGTGAAACTTTGTGTGAAACTGACGCTCACGGCGACGACGGGAAATATTCTCCGCGATTTGGAAACGTTTCCCGATATGCCGATAGACATTATTTTCCAGACGGTCGGCCGCAGCGATTGGGAATATCGCAAGGGGCGGATGTATCTGGAGGCGGAAGAGCTTCGCAGCGCGTTGTATGAATATGTGTCGGGAGGGCGTGCATGATGGAATTGGAATTGGTGCCGGTCCGGACCCGGATTTTGACGCATAAAGACGACATCGCCGCAGTGATCAAGGAATACGCGCCGGACGTGACGGATCGCGATATCATCTGCACAGCCGAATCCGTGCTGGCCATTACGCAGGGTCGCTACGTGCGTCCGGAGGAGCTCTCGCCCACGTGGCAGGCGCGGCTCATGAATCGTTTCGTCCCGGCCGCCGGCTCGATGGCGAGCATTTACGGCATGCAGGCGGCGATGGAAGAGGAAGGGAAATGGCGGATGCTCTTCTGGTTCATCGTCGCGGCAATCGGGAAATGTTTCGGAAAAAGCGGGATTTTTTACGCGAAATGCCGCCAAGCGTCTTTGTGCGACGACGTGACGGGCACGATGCCGCCTTTTGACAAATGCATCGTCTACGGCCCGGCGGATGCGGATGAGGTCTGTGAGAAAATTGTCAAGGAAACGGGTGCCTACGGCGCGGTCGTCGCGGATGTGAACGATTTGAAACGGGCGGCGGTGCTGGGAAAGAGCGGTCATCTCGATCCGAAGAAAATTGCCAAAATTTTGATTGACAATCCTTTCGGAAACGCGAGCCAAAAGACGCCGAT
>CAVHDO010000169.1:0-2847 GCA_963634795.1 Oscillospiraceae bacterium | reverse complement strand
GTTTCCTTTCTTTCCCGGGAAAGAAAGGAAATGAAGTGCTGTAAGGAGTTCCGTTGGAAAAAAACGCACATAATTCCATGCCGAAAGACGCAAAAAATAATTCACCGAAAATAACCCGCGGCGTATGCCGCATTTTGCGCAGCAAAATATTTCACGCACCGAAAGGTGCAAAAAGAAAATCATCCCCACATTCCGCGCGGCGAATGCCGCAATTTTGCGAAGCAAAAAATTCCATAAAAAGAACAGCAAAAAAAGCACTTCGAAATCTCGAAGTGCTTCCTTTTGCATTGTGAGCATTCAATAAGCCGAGTTCTGTCCCGCATACGCGGTGATGATTATCTATCTAGGCTTGCCGTCGCCGACAAGCTCAAGCAGCGCTACCCGGAAGGTCAGCGGGCAACCTCGACCCTTCCCTATTCGGCCTTGCTTCGGATGGGGTTTACCAAGCCAAGCGAGTTACCCCGCTGCTGGTGCGCTCTTACCGCACCTTTCCACCCTTACCGACAGAAACTGCCGGCGGTTTCCTTTTCTATGGCACTTTCCCTGGGGTCACCCCCGCCGGCCGTTAACCGGCATCCTGCCCTACGAAGCTCGGACTTTCCTCACGCCTTCCGAAACCAAAGATCCCGAAAAGCCCGCAATCATCTTTCGTACTCACGCCCGGCAGTATAGCACAGAGACTAAAATATTACAACAAAAAATAATTATGAATGAAAAAACATAATAATTTCCCCATTCCGTTTTATCCAAGCAAAAAGGACAGGCTCAAAGCCCGCCCCTTTCGCTGCCGTTTCCGGCGTTGGAGAAGTATATATGAAACGCTGAATCCGGAAATAAAGCGACGTGAGGATTTTTCCGTTACTTTTTTTCTTTCGGATTCAACAGTTCCATCAAGAAAATCAGATCGCGACAGATGTTATTTTCTTCAATGTCACCGCCATCCGGCGAAGATATTGAGAAAAACCATCATCGCTTCCGAGAGATTTACCGGATGGCCATTCCCGCGTCAGAGAGAAGATTGGCGATTTGCTGCTGCATTCTTGCTACATCCGCCTTGAGTTCTAAAAGTGCTTTCGCCTGTAATTCAATAATAGAATCCTGCGAATCATTACGCTGGATTTCTCTGGCCATACTGACTTCCAATGCGTATATTCTATCTACCAGATCCACGGCGCTCCGATAGGTTCCCGCTTTCTTACCTTTATTACCCAGCTTGAAGGAAACGCCCATATTCATCATGGTATCTCCGTTTCCTACTGTGCTGGCCATGGACACTGTCGTATCCACATTCGGTTTGAAGAAAGCACCCAGAGCTCCTGCGTTGGCTCCTTTGTAATGTCCATAACCGACCGCAAAGCTCCACTTGTCATTCGGATCATAGGCTTCCGGATGAAGTGCGGCCAAGGCAGCCGCTCCTGCGCCGACCTTATTAATGTCATCAGAGAGTTGCGCCACTTGGTTATCCATGGACTTCATCGCATCATAGACCGTACCGCCTGTCACAAGCCCCTCATTCCCATTTTCGACTTTTCCGTCTTTCTTGACGGCAAGACCTTCATCACTAACGGTGAGATCGCTACCATCGACTTTGACGGAAATGGTGGAGATATTGTCTTTGGTGTCTATGGCAATTCCTTGGCCGGCAGTATACGTTATACTGTTTCCGCCATCACTGAGACCATCAATTTTGATGGTAAAGGCGGTACCACCATTGTCTTTGTATGTGATGGCTTGTTCTGCGTAGTCTTTGGAGAATGTGTATGTTTTGTTTTCTAGTGTGACGGCATCGATTTTGGTATCTATCTTGCTGTCGATGTTTGTTATGTTGTTCTCGATGGTGGTGACGCGGGTATCGAGTTTGGTAATATTATCCGTGTTTGTTTTGATATTTTTTGTATTCGTTTCGATGTTTTCCGTATTTGTCTTGACTTGGGTATCCAAGGCGTTGAGATTGGCCGCCGTGGTATTTGCTTGCTTTACATAGTTCCCATCTGTCGGACGAAGTTCGGTGTACATGGCTTGGTTCGTGACATATCCGGTACCTGTCTCTTCTTTCCCATCAATGGTGTTATTGGTGAGTTTCAGCACGAAGGCTGTGCCGCCGGCGTTGTTGTTGACTGTCACGGTTCCGTCGGTAGCAAATTCATAGGGTTTATAGCCTGTAATATTACCGCTTTTGTCCTTGATGGCTTGCGCATTGACGAGTTGACCGTACGTCGCCACATCGTTCGTATTCGTTCCTGCCGCTACGCCTGTGATCTTGCGATAGTTCGTACCGCCGTTACTCACGTCAATGGTCTTGACATTGGCATAGGTATCGCCTCGGCCGACGAGAATCTGCGAAGATTCATTTTCATTGACGCGGACAATATTGGAGTCTGCCGTGCTCAGGCCTGTGATGGTGAAGGCGGTGCCGTCTGCATTGTTCAGTACGGTCACTTTGCCATCTTTATCAACTGCGAATTCTCCTTTCTTTTTGACCATCGCACTATCCAACGCGTTGAGGTTGGTCGCCGTGTTCACGCCACTCTTGACGAAAGTGCCATCGGTCGGGTTCAGATACGTATATGCTGTGTCTCCCGTAATGAGAGCTGCGTTATTTTCCGTAATCGCTCCGTTTCCGGAAATCTTAAGTTTGAAGGCGTCGCCGTTCGCATTGGTCTTGACGGTGATATAGCCGTTTTCATCCATCGTGTAGGCATTGCCGTTGTTATTGCTGGCGAGCTGTCCGTAGTTGGCTGCGTCGTTGGTGTTTTCACCAGCCGCTACGCCTGTGATCTTGCGATAGTTCGTACCGCCGTTACTCACGTCAATGGTCTTGACATTGGCATAAGTATCGCCTCTGCC
>CAVHDO010000168.1:0-2872 GCA_963634795.1 Oscillospiraceae bacterium | reverse complement strand
TTTTTGAATAATAGACTTCATACGGCGTTTTATATTCCAGAAAATTTTTCCCATCCAATGCCGCCAAAGCCAATCACGTTCTGACGTCTGACGTCTGATTTCTGACGTCTTCCTCCCGCCTGCCGGAAAAGGAAAGCACGAAAAAGCCGGGCGTCTCTTCCCTCTTCCCTATCAGCAGAAAATTTCCCATCTCAAACGCCACAAAAAGAAAAGCAGGAGAAAACTATTGCCTCCTGCTTTTTTGATTTTTATTCTCAAAAACATTGACAGAAAATTTCCTGCGAATTATAATGTTTCCGAAAATTAGGGGAGGCTAATTTTTAAGATTATAGTTTCCGGAAGAAAAAGTTTCTGTGACTTTATTTCCCGGAAAGAAAGGAAGGACGAAGAGAAATGAAATTGAGTGATGCGAAGCCCGGCACGGAGGTGCGGGTGGAGGGGATTGAGGCGTCGGAGTTGAAGACGCGGCTGATGAGCATGGGGCTCGTGAAGGGCACGAAGGTGAAGGTGCTCCGCACGGGGCCGATGGGGGATCCGCTCGCCGTCCTCGTCCGTTCGTACAAAATGGCGATTCGTCTTCAGGATGCGGCGAAAATTTCCGTATCCCTCATTGCGTAAGGAGGCTGTCATGGGGCTTTTATCCGTTGCTCTGACCGGCAATCCGAATACCGGCAAATCCACCGTTTTCAACGGGCTGACGGGCATTCGTCAGAAGATAGGAAACTGGCCGGGCGTCACGGTCGATAAGAAACAGGGGTACACGAATTACAAGGATCGCGCGATTGCGGTCATGGATCTGCCGGGGACGTACAGTCTGAATGCGCGTTCGCCGGAGGAAAAAATTGTCGAGAATTATTTGACGGCGGAGAATCCGGATATCGTGGTCGATGTGATTGATTCGTCAAATATCGACCGCAATCTGTTTCTGACGTTGCAAATTTTGGAGCGGCGCATTCCGGTGCTCGTCGATTTGAATATGCACGACGAAGCGCAGAAGAAGGGGATTTCCATTTCGGTGAAAAAACTCTCGGAAAAGCTGGGGATGCCGGTGGTGGAAACGGTCGCGCACAGCAAGAAATCGATGGAGGCGCTGCTCGATGTGTTCACGTCGACGGTGATGTCCGATTACAAAAATTCGGACGCGGTCGAGGCGTATATCCGGAAAATCGAGGCGCTCCGGGCGTCTGTTTCCGATCCGGAGAAACGGGAGGAAGCGGTCATGGAGGCGCGTTACGCTTTCATCGACGAGATTGTCGCCGAATGTGTCACGCAGACGCACGCGTCGACGGATATGTCGGAAAAGCTGGATTCCGTCCTGGCAAACGGTTTCCTGGCCATTCCGATGATGCTGGTCATGCTCTATGTCATGTTCCAGATTACGTTCTCGTGGATTGGGCAGCCGATTGCGGACTGGGTGGACGTCCTGATCAATGAGGATTTTTTGGAAACGGCGTCCGGCGCGCTCGAGGAAGCGGAGGTCGCGCCGTGGATGCAATCGCTCATCTGCGACGGGATTATCGCCGGTGTGGGCGGCGTGGTGACCTTTGTACCGCTGATTTTCGTGCTGTTCTTCGTGCTTTCTTTCTTGGACGGCACGGGGTACATGGCGCGCGTCGCGTACATTTTGGATCCGCTGATGCGTCGCGTCGGGCTTTCCGGTAAAGCCATCATGCCGATTATTTGCGGTTTCGGCTGCGCGGTCCCCGGCATCATGGGCGCGCGGGCGCTCGATTCGAATAAGGACCGCATGATTACGATTCTTGTCACGCCGTTTCTGACTTGCGGCGCGAAACTTCCGATTCTCGCGCTTTTCGGCGCTGTTTTCTTCGGCCGGTACGCGGCGGATGTCGTTTTCTCCATGTATCTCGTCGGCATTCTGGGCGCTGTCTTCGCGTCCGCGCTCTATTCGCGGACACTTTTCAAAGCGGAAGATATTTCCTTTGTCCTCGAGCTCCCGCCGTACCGCATTCCCGATATGAAGACGGTGCTGTTGGAAACGTGGGATAAGGGCAAGGGCTATCTCATCAAGGCCGGGACCATTATCCTCGCGATGTCCATTATCATCTGGTTCCTGTCGAATTACAATATGTCCGGCCGGGCCGAGGAAATGTCCGAATCGTTCATGGCGACCATCGGCGGCTGGATGGGAAATCTCTTCGTGCTCCACGGTTTCAATACCTGGGAAGCGGGCGCAGCGGTGATTTCCGGCATCATGGCCAAGGAAGCCGTCGTGTCCACCATGGGCATTCTCTACGGGCTCCCGGACCTCGACCCGGATATGGAAGGCGCGGAAATGATGGAAACGGTCGCCGGCTCGGATCTGCAAACGGCTTTCACGACGATGAGTGCGCTCGCATTCATGGTCTTCAGCCAGCTCTATACGCCGTGCATGACGGCGCTCGGGACGATTAAAAAGGAAACGAACAGCTGGAAATGGATGGGGTTCGCGGCGCTTTCCAATTTTGTGATCGCGTGGTGCGTGTCGCTCATTGTTTATTGGATTGGGACGGGGCTCGGATTTTGAGTTGCGTCTGTCGGCGCATATAAAAATGCGGCGGAGCCGCCATAAATTAGCCCTCTTTTGAAAGAGGGTGGTCCGAAGGACCGGGAGATAGATGGCAGTATGTGAAATTTTTGTTTTTTTTTCGTAGGAGTGCGCCGAAGGCGCAAATAATAAATGCGGCGAAGCCGCTACCGGTTAAGCCTTCCTTTGGAGGAAGGTGGCCCGAAGGGCCGGATGATGGGACGCCGAAGGCGCATATAAAATGTCGCGAAGCGACACCGCTAAAATCTGACGTCTGGTTGTCTGATGTCTTTATCACTGATGTGATACTGTACGATGCTATCAATCATGCGCGATTTTTCCCCGCGG
>CAVHDO010000167.1:0-2899 GCA_963634795.1 Oscillospiraceae bacterium | reverse complement strand
GTACCACGCGATTTGCGTTTCTATATCTTCTTTCATGAGCGCGCCGTCTTTGTCGATATACGGCAGGCTTGGGCGGATGTCTTCTTCGGGGGCGTTTGTGTATTTCGCAATGACGGCGATGAGGGCTGCGAACGTTTCCGGATCGTTTCCTTCAATGACGGCTTTGTGATAGGCGCGGCAGGCTTTTTTGTATGCCGCGAGGAAACGGGCGGCGGCGTCTTTGTTTTCCGAAAATTTCGGGGAATAGAAAACGGCGGAGGTCTGGTAGGGAATCACGTCGCCGATTTGGGTGATCAGGCGGCCGCCTCCGGATTTTTGCACGCGGGTGACATTCGGCTCGTTCAAAATGCAGGCGTCGATTTGGCCGCTTTCGAGGGCGGCGATGACGGCGGACATTTTTCCGAGCGGCACGAGGCTGACGTCATCGAGGGAAAGACCGCGCGTTTCCAAAATGCGGCCAAGCATGTATTCGTACGTCGAGCCGCGTTGCGTGATGCCGATTCGTTTCCCGCGGAGTTCTTCGATGGAAACGGGCGCGCCGGGAGCAGTCGACGCGAGGAGCGCCGAGGAGGGAAATCCTTTTTGCTCGCGGCCTTTGTCGGCGACGAGGGAAATTTTCTGCCCTTTGGCGGCCATATTGTAGAGGCCGGCGGTGATGCCCGTCGCACCCACGTCGATTTTCGAAGAGGCGGC
The DNA here is from genome assembly GCA_963634795.1 of Oscillospiraceae bacterium. Classification (GTDB taxonomy): domain Bacteria; phylum Bacillota; class Negativicutes; order Veillonellales; family Dialisteraceae; genus UBA1822. The sequence continues at coordinate 2,206 of CAVHDO010000167.1, read as the reverse complement.
GGCGACGGCAATCGGTTGGGCCGCATCGAACCACACGGGCTCAATCTCGATGCCGACTTCGCGGAAATATCCTTTTTCCATCGCGAGAAACAGCGGCGCGCTGCTGGTGAGGCGGAGCGATCCGAGAGACACTTTCGTCGGCGCGTCCGGCGTTTTTGTTTCCGTTCCGCAGCCGGAGAGCGCGAAGGCCATCGGCAGAGCGAGAAGAAGCAGAAGAGATAAAAATTTTTTCATAAGAGTTTCCGTTTCTAAAAATACAAAATTATTGTAGCACAGAAGGCGGAAATTCACCAAGGGCGCGGGCGTGGTATAATGGGAGAAAATTTTCGGAGGGACATATGGCGGGCAGACGAAAAGTGACCAAGCGGCCGACCGGCCAAAGCGGCGGGCATCGGCTTTTGTATTCGTTTCTGATTTTTCTTTTTGCGTGCGCGTTGGCCGCGTGGATGGGAATGCAAGCGCCGAAGGAAGAGCAGGGCGACGCGACGGAGAGCCGGGAGACGGGCATCGTGCAGATGATACAGGAAACGTTTTCCGATGAGGCGACCGAAGAAAAATCGGAGCCCAAGGAAGAGACGCCTCCGAAAGAAACGGCGTTGCCGAAGAAGGCGGAGCCGGAAACAAAGCCGGCACCGAAAGCGGCAGAGACGAAAGGCGCGCGGTTGGCGGTCGTGATCGATGACGGCGGGCGCGATTTGGAGACACAGCGGATTTACGAGACGATGGGAATCCCGCTGACACTCGCGGTCATGCCGAATCAGTCGCACACGAAGGAAGCGGCGGCGAATTGGGCGGCGGCGGGACTGCCCGTCATCATTCATCAGCCGATGGAAAGCGTGTCGCACCAAGGCATGGAGCCCGTCGTGCTTTTGACGACGATGACGGCAGACGAAATGCGCGGCATTTTACAAAATTCATTTGAACAAATTCCGCAAGCGGTTGGGATGAACAATCATCAGGGCTCGAAGGCGACGACGCATCGGCCGACGATGAATGTCGTGATGAAGGAGCTCGCCGCTCGCGGGATGTGGTTTTTCGACAGCGCGACGAATACGACGACGGCAGCGGATGCGGCGGCGCGGGCGTACGGCGTGCCGTATGTGAGAAACGAACTCTTTGTGGACAATGAGGCGGATGTCGACGCCATCAAAGCGATGATCCGAAAGGGCGCGGCGCTCGCCAAAGAACGCGGCCGGGCGGTGATCATCGGGCATTGTCGGCCGAAGACGGCGGAAGCGTTTCGTCAAATCGTGCCGGAGCTGCGGCGGGATGGCATTACTTTTGTGTATGTATCGGAATTGTTGCAATAATTGGGGATAAAAATGGGAAACGAAGTGGTGGTGATTTCCGGCGGGACGTCGGGGATTGGAAAAGCCGCGGCGGTGTGTCTGGCGCGCGAGGGAAAGATTTGCGTGCTCTTGGGACGCGATGCGGCGCGGGGGGCGTCGGCCCAGGAAACCATTCCCGGAAGCGTTTTTGTTTCCTGCGATGTCACGGAGGCGGCGGCTTGTGAGCGGGCAATGGAGGAGGCGGCGGCGCGCGGCAATGTCGTCGGGCTGGTGACGTCGGCGGGCGTCTATGCGGAAGGACTTTTGGAAAATACGACGGAGACCGAGATGCGCCGCGTTTTCGATGCGAATGTCTTCGGCACAATGTTTCTCGTCCGCGCCGCGATTCCGTATCTGCGAAAGACGCGGGGGAGCATCGTGACGGTCGCTTCGGATGCCGCGCTCATCGGCAATGTGCAGGGCAGTCTGTACGGCGCGACAAAAGCGGCGGTGCTGGGTTTTACGAAATCGGTGGCCTTGGAGCTCGCCGTTGACGGCATTCGCGCAAACTGCGTTTGCCCGGGTGACATCGATACGCCGCTCTTGCAAAAACAACTCGAAGCGGGCGAGACAGTTTCCGAGATGGCCGCGCACTATCCGTTGGGTCGCATCGGCCGGGAGGAAGAAGTCGGCGACGTGATCGCGTTTCTTCTGTCTGAAAAATCATCTTTCATGACGGGCGCGGCGATTCCGGTGGACGGAGGATTGACGGCCTGGTAGCGTCGTTTTTTCCGTTTAGGAAACGGGAAAATGATGCTCATTTTTTCTTGGCTCTTTTTATGTGGAATCGTGCGGGGAGTTTTCCCGCAGAACTCCTTACAGCGCTTCATTTCCTTTCTTTCCCGGGAAAGAAAGGAAACGAAGCAAAGGAAAGAAAC
>CAVHDO010000166.1:0-2937 GCA_963634795.1 Oscillospiraceae bacterium | reverse complement strand
AGACAGTTAGCAGTTAGCAATGAGCAATTAGAAGTTGGCCGAGCTTTTTCTTGTTTGGGTTTTGAGGCGTTTTGGGTTCTCACTATACAAAAAAATGCGCGAAGCGCGTACCTGCACTGCTCACTACTCACTACTAATTGCTAACTTTTATTGGCGCGAACCTCAGCGAATTTTGCACAGGCGGGCCTCCTTGCGCGTTGCTTTGCACTTCCATAACAAGTTAAGACGAAAACATTTACGTTTCAATCGGCATTGAACCTTACTTTATTTTTTACATCTCTTTTTTCAACCTTATTAAGCCTTTTCAAGCTAATCAAGCCTTTCAAGCCTTTCAAGCCTTTCGAGCCTTTTCAAGACCCATCAAAGGACTGTAACAAAAAACTCACAGCCCTTTTTATTTCCTCTTTTTACCCCGCAATGTGCTATAATAAAACGATGTAATATAAAAAGGAGCCCATTATGATATCCATCGTCACTCCCGTCTACAACGAGGAAGAAAACATTCAATATTTCCACGACGAAGTCACGCGCGTCATGCAAGAACTCGGAGAGGAATACGAAATTCTTTTCGTGAATGACGGCTCGCGGGATCGCAGCGAAGAGATTTTGGATGCGCTCGCTGAGACCGATTCTCACGTCCGCGCCATTCATTTCGCGCGGAATTTCGGCCACCAGATTGCGCTCACCTGCGGCACGGATTTGGCCGAAGGCGACGCCGTCGTCACCATGGACGGCGACTTGCAGCATCCGCCGGCACTCATCCCGACGCTCGTCGAAAAATGGAAAGAAGGCTACGACATCGTGCAGACGATTCGCACCGCGACCGAAGACGCCGGTTTCGTGAAACGCCTTACCTCGTCCGGCTACTACGCCTTCATCAATGCCATCTCCGACAGCCCGATCCGCCCCGGCGGCAGCGATTTTCGCCTCATGGACCGCAAAGCCGTCCTGACATTTCGGAAATTCCGCGAGCACAGCCGCTTCATTCGCGGCATTGTGGGAAATCTCGGCTATCGCCAGACCATCGTCGAATTCGTCGCGCCGCCCCGCCATGCCGGCGTTTCCAAATTTTCCATGAAAAAAATGCTCCACTTTGCCATGGACGGCATTTTGACGAATAGTACCGCGCCGCTTCGCCTATCTTTTTACATCGGCGTCCTCGCCGGCCTTTTCGGCTTGGCGCTCATCGCGCACGCTCTTTTCTGCTACCTCATGGATTACGCCGTCCCCGGCTGGTCCACCATGGTCATCATCGTGTCCCTCTTCGGTAGCCTGAATCTCGTTTCCCTCGGCATTGTGGGCGAATACATCAGCCGGATTTTCAAGGAAACGCAGCAGCGCCCGCTCTATTGGATTGCGAGCGACACCGCCGATAAAAAAGGAGATTGAAATGAAAGAAACCGATTGGAATCCTTTTGACGAAGTGCAAGAGGATTTTTTTGCCAGCTCCATTTTCCGCGAGCTCTCGGAAGCCGTCGAAGCCGAAGAACGCTTTACCGCCACGTATCGCATCGTCGCTTCCTCTTACGAAGAAGCCAAGGAGCGCGCCTTTTCCGTCGCCATCGAGCAGACCGTGGAATGCCCGTACGAACTCGTCGAAAATACTTGGATCGCCGAGCGCGTCGTCGGCCGCATCGAAGACCTGAAACAAAAAGAACCCGGCGCCTTCATCGCGACGATTTCCTACAGTCCGGAAGCCGTCGGCGGCGAATTCACCGAGTTCTTGAATATGATTTTCGGAAACACGAGCCTCACCGCCGGTGTCCGCCTTCTTTCTTTCACGCTCGGGCGGAGCCAATACAGCGAATTTGCCGGCCCGAAATTCGGACGGAGCGGCCTGCGGGATCTTTGCGGCATTCCCCAAGGACCCATTCTCATGTCCGTGATTAAGCCGCTCGGCACCGACGCCAAAGAGCTCGCCCGCATGGCCTACGACCTGGCGCGCGGCGGCTGCCCGATTATCAAGGACGACCACAGCCTCTGCAATCAGCGCTACGCCCCCTTTACCGAGCGCGTCACCCGCTGCGTCGAAGCCGTGCAAGAAGCAAACGCCAAGACCGGCGGCCGTACCCTCTACGTGCCGAATTGCACCGCCGACGGCCTCGCCTTTTTGAAACGCGCCTACGAAGCACAGGAACTCGGTGCCGACGGCATCATGGTCGCGCCGGGACTCACCGGTTTCTCCCTCATCCGCGAGCTCGCCGAATCCGCGGATTTCCAGCTTCCGATTTTTCTCCATCCGAGCTTTTCCGGCGGTGCTGTCCTCGGACGAAACTCCGGCATGTCCCCCTATTGTTACTACGGCCAACTCAGCCGCCTTGCCGGCGCCGACGCCGTCATTTTCACCAGCTTCGGCGGCCGTTTCTCCCCGTCCAAAGAAAACTGCCGCCTCATCGCCGCCGCGACGGAAACGGACATGGGCCCCATCCGCCCCATCTTCCCCGCACCGGCCGGCGGTATGAAATGGCAGCTCTTCCCGGACATTTTGGAAACTTACGGCTCGGACACCCTCCTACTCGTCGGCGGCGCACTGCAAACGCAAGGGCCGGATCTCTGTGAGAATACGAAATTTTTTATGGAGAAGCTGAGAGAAGCAGAAAAAGATGAAAGATGAGACGCCTGCCCGGGAATGTTCTCAGTCTTTGGCGGCATTGGTGCTGAGCGATTTCTGCTGATAGAGACAAGAGGCGTGGCTTGATTGCTGTTTGGCTTTTGCGGCAGGCAGGATTAAGACGTCAGAAGTCAGACGATCAGACGTCAGACGATGCTCGGCTTTTTTTGTCAGGCGGGGAAAAGTTAGCAATGAGCAGTTAGCAATTAGCAGTGCAGGTACGCGCTCCGCGCAAATTTTTTATACAGCGAGAACCACAAGCGCCTCAAAACCCAAGCAGGAAAAAGCTCGGCCAACTGCTAATTGCTCATTGCTAACTGCTAACT
>CAVHDO010000165.1:0-2960 GCA_963634795.1 Oscillospiraceae bacterium | reverse complement strand
TAGTGAAACGCGCCAAAGGCGCATAGAATAAAATGCGGCGGAGCCGCAACCGATTTAGCCTTCCTTTGGAGGAAGGTGCCTCCGGAGGAGGCGGATGATGGGTCGCCGAAGGCGCATATAAAAAATGTCGCGGAGCGACACCGCTAAAGTCTGACGTCTGAAGTCTGATTGTCTGACGTCTTTGCCACAAATGCAGCACCAAGCCAATCGTCGTCTGACCGTCTGACGTCTCTGCCTCGTCTGACAAAAAAAGCCGAGCACGTCCCCCTGTGCACTCATTTCCCTCTCATGTGATAAAATAGAAAACAACGAAACAAATATTTCCATTCGGAGGGATTTCGATGACCAAGGAAGACGCGAGAGCGCGGATTGACGAACTTTGCAAGACACTGTCTTATCATTCGTATTTGTATTACGTGCTGGATCGGCCGACGATGACCGATTTCGAGTACGACAAATTGTACCGGGAACTTTCGGATTTGGAGGAGGAGTTTCCCGATTTGGTGCGGCCGGATTCGCCGACGCAGCGGGTCGGGGGGAAGGCGTCGAATCTTTTCAGAAAGGTGCCGTTTACGCGGCCGATGCTTTCGCTTTCAAATGTGTTCAACGCCGCGGAGCTTTTGGAATTCGATCGGCGGGTGCGCGAGGGGCTTTCGGCGGCGCCGACGTATATCACGGAGCTGAAGATCGACGGGCTCTCGATGAATCTCGTCTACGAAGACGGGGTGCTGACGCGTGGGCTCACGCGGGGGGACGGGCGCGTCGGGGAAGACGTGACGGGAAACGTGAAAACGATTCGCACGATTCCGCTTTACATTGAAAACGCACCGCCGTATATGGAGGTGCGTGGGGAAGTTTTCATGCCGCGGGAAAGTTTCGCGCGTCTCAATCGGGAGCGGGACGAGGCGGGACTGATGCCTTTCGCGAATTGCAGAAACGCGGCGGCCGGCTCGCTTCGCCAGTTGGATCCGCGGGTGACGGCGGCGCGGAATTTGGATTTCTTTGCGTACGCGCTGGGGGACAGCGAAGGGTTGGATATTTCCTCGCAGGAGGAACTCTTGGAAGCGCTCGCGGGGTTCCGTTTCCGGGTGAATCCGCATTATCGGAAGTGGGACTCGATCGCGGGGGTGATTGACGGCGTGGCGGAATGGGAGCATGCGCGGCATGAGCTGCCGTACGACACGGACGGGATGGTCATCAAGGTGAACGATTTCGCGCAGCAGGAGGAGCTGGGCGCGACGGTGCACGATCCGCGCTGGGCGACGGCGTACAAGTATCCGCCGGAGGAAGCGGAAACGCAGGTGCTGAAAATCGTGGTGACGATGGGGCGGACGGGCGTATTGACGCCGTCGGCGGATTTGGCGCCTGTGCGGCTCGCGGGGACGACGGTGCGGCGCGCGACGCTTCACAATATGGATTTCATTCTGGAAAAGGACATCCGCGAAGGGGATTTCGTGCGGATTTACAAAGCGGGAGAAATTATCCCGGAGGTGGCGTCGGTCATCAAGTCGAAACGGACGGGCGCGGAAAAGGAATTTTTCATGCCGACGGTGTGTCCGGTGTGCGGCGGTCCCGTCACGCGGACGCCGGGAGAGACGGCGTATCGTTGCGAGAATCCGGCTTGCGGCGGAGCGCTTCGCGAACGGCTGATTCATTTCGCGTCGCGCGGCGCGATGAATATCGAAGGGATGGGGCCGTCGGTCGTGGACGGTCTCTTGGCGGCCGGGCTGGTCGCGGATGTGTCGGATTTCTATCGTCTCACGGTCGGGGAGATTGCGGGGCTGGAGCGCATGGGCGAAAAGAGCGCCCGAAATCTGGTTTCCGCGATTGCGGAGAGCCGTTCGCGCGGATTGGCGAAACTGCTTTTCGCGCTGGGCATTCGTTTCCTGGGTGAAAAAGGCGGCGCGCTTCTGGCGGCACGGTATCACACGCTGGACGCGCTCATGGCGGCGTCTGCGGAAGAATTGGCGGAAACGGAAGGCATCGGCAGCGCGATTGCCGAAAGTGTCGCAAGTTATTTTGCCGACGAAGGAAACCGGGCGATGCTCCGGCGCTTGTCGGAGGCCGGTGTCGTCACGGAGGAAGCGCACGAAGAAGCGGAAGGAAACGCTTTCGCCGGGGAGCGCGTGCTGCTCACGGGGAAATTGTCGATCATGGGCCGGCGTGAAGCGGGCGAAAAAATTCGCCTGCAAGGAGGCGAAGTGCAAAGCAGCGTCACAAAGACGACGACGCTCGTCGTGGCAGGGGAAGATGCGGGAAGCAAGCTCGCCCGCGCCCGGGAGCTGGGGATTCCGGTGATCGATGAGGAGGAGTTTGTGTCGCGGCTTTCGCCGGAATGAAACTGTGTGGGTGCTTGGCTGTTTTTGTCAGGCGGGATGGAGACGTTGGTAGGAAAGTGCACAGTGCACGGGCTGACGTGCTTGACTGTTTTGTCAGGCAGGATGGAGACGTCAGACATCAGATAATCAGACGTCAGATGAAAGAGGTATCGCCTGCGGCGATGATTTTTTATAAAATGCGGCGGAGCCGCCACCGATCAAGCCTTCCTTATTGGAGGAAGGTGGCGCGAAGCGCCGGATGATGGGACGCCGAAGGCGCAATATAAAATCGTCGCGGAGCGACACCTCTAAAGTCTGACGTCTGAAGTTTGATCATCTGACGTCTTTGCCACGAATGCAACACTAAGCCAGTCACCGTCTGGAGTCTGATCATCTGACGTCTCAGTCTTGCCTGACAAAAAAGCCGTTCTCCGTCATCCGTTTACCGCTTCTCACGATTCATGAAAAGCAAGCTCCTCATGCCCGGTTCACGGTCAACGGAGAACGGAGAACGCTCGCCTGACGAAACAGCCGAGCACGTTCCCCAGTGCACTGTGCACTGCCTTTCTCAGAATGTTTCCTTATGAATCCTCTTCGCATCGTAATGATCGATTTTCACCGGTTTCTCTGCCGGATGGCCGA
>CAVHDO010000164.1:0-3010 GCA_963634795.1 Oscillospiraceae bacterium | reverse complement strand
TGCTTCGTTCTCTTTCTTCCCCGGGGAAGAAAGAGAATGAAGTGCTGTAAGGAGTTCCGTACAAAAGAACGAAAAATGATCGGCGCCGTAAGGCGCATGCTGCAAAGCAGCATAATTTCACACCGAAAGGTACTATCCTTTAGTTTCACATAGTGCGCCCATCACCCGGCGCTTCGCGCCACCCTCTTCAAGAAGAGGGCAAAGAGGAACGCGCTTCGCGCCAAATCCATACAAAAAAGAGCTGCGAGAAAATGCAAATCATTTTCTCGCAGCTCTTTTTTATTTCACTTCCACGAGCTCAATTTTAAAATTGAGCTCCTTCCCCGCCATTTCATGATTGGCGTCAAACGTAATCGTGTCGGCGGTTTTCTCTGTGACGACGACGGGGATGCGGCCCATCGGGCTATTGAGCGCGACGCGGTCGCCGACGGAGAGTTTCTCTGAGCCGGGGAGCTGGGTGAGCGGGAGGGTGACGATGCGGTCTGGGTCCGGGTTTCCGTAGGCTTCTTCGGGCGACAGATGAATTTGTTTCACCTCGCCGACGGCCATGTCTTTCACGGCGGCGTCGAAGCCTTTGATCATTTGGCCCGCGCCGCAGGTGAAGGCGAGCGGCTTTCCGCGGTCGTAAGAGGAATCGAATTTCGTGCCGTCATTCAGCGTGCCTTCGTAATGCACTTTGACTTTCTTGCCGGTGTTGTCCATGGGGGTTCTCCTTTTTTCTTGGGAAACAGAAACAGATGAGTCGGCGATTTTTGGAAACGCGCAGCCGGAAAGCGCGGTGGCGGCGAGGAGCAGAGAGGCCGCGATGAGATTTCTTTGTATTTTCATTTGATGAAACCGGATTTTTTCAAAACAATCAGCAGGATGGCGGCGACGGCGGTATTCACGGCGCCTTCGGCCAGGAGTCCCGGCGTTTGCAGGAGACCGAGCGCGAGGTCGCCGTAGAGGAGCGCGCCCGCCGCGGTGTAGCCGGCCGCCATCCAAAGCGAGGAGAGAAGGAATCCGCAGACGACGGCGAAAAAATTTTTCTCCGCGAAGGGCGTGACAAGAAAGACCATGCCGGCTTTGATGAGAAGTGTCGGCAGGATCCAAATGGGAAATCCGCCCAGCAGATCGGCCAGCGCCGAGCCGATGGCGGCGGCCAATGCGGCGTCGCGCCGGGGGAGCAGGAGCGCCAAGAGGAAAATGACGGCGTCGCCCAGATGCGCGTAACCCAAGGGAATCGGGATTTTCGGAAGGACGGTCATCAAAAATGTCACGGCAGTCGCCGCCGCGGCCAAGGAGAGACGATGGACGGAAAATGTTTCTTTCATGGTGTTTCCTCTAAGGAAGCGCTGATTGAATCGTTATCTTGTTTTGCGACAAGCATAATGATGCAAGACAAGGAAAAGGGCGACGCAGATAGTGAACCCTATCTAAGGAGCCCTTTGACGCCGTATTGCATCATTATGCCGCAAAACAAGATTCTTCGATTCAATCAGTGGTTCCGTTAATTTACAATGCGGACGAAGCCGCCGCCGAATTTTGTTTCTTTTCGCCAGCGGGAAAGGTCGCAGGAAATTTCTTTGCCTTCGTCCAAGAGTGTCGCCGCCTTGCCGGAAAGGGCGATGAGCGGCATCCAGTGCCAGGCGGGAAGTGCCGCGTCCTCGCCGCTGTGACGATTGAGAAACGCGACGGGGCTGTCCGCGGCAAGTCCTTCCGCCAGAAAATGAAACAGTTTTTCTTCAGAGGGGCGAAGAAACGAAAGCGGCGGGACGGGAAGGCAGTCCACCCGGCCGGAAAGTTTTTGATCGCGGAGATAGGCGCGGAGACCGTCCGCGAGCCAATGCGTCCGCCAAAGGCCAAACATCCGCGGCGTCGCATACGGCAGGACGGCGAGCATTTCGGCAAGGGCGTCCTCTTTCGTTGTCACGGCGCGGCCCGTTTCTTTTCGCTTCCGATAGGCGGTCAGCACGGCGCCCGTCGTGGGTCCGCAGCCGGCCATGCGTTGCCAATGCGCCGGGAACCATTCTTGGTCAAAACCGCGGACGGGGCCTGTTTCCGTCGAAACGGTCAGCCAATCCGGATGCGCCAAATGCAGCTCCATTTATTCATTCGCCTCCAAAAAATGACGAACGGCCATGCCGGCCAAAATCATACCGGCGACCGGCGGGACGAAAGAAATCGAGCCGGGCGCGTGGCCTTCTCCTTCCGGTTTCCGCGGAATTTCTTTGGAATACACGACGGGAAGGTGCGCGATGCCTTTCGCGCGAAGCAGGCGGCGCACTTTTCGCGCCAGCGGGCAGACGGACGTCTTGGAAATATCCGCGATTTCCAGAAGCTCCGGATGCAGGCGGTTTCCCGTCCCCATGGCAGCGGCCTCCGGAATCGCAAGGCGCCGACAATGTCTCGCGATGGCAATCTTGGCCGGGATGTCGTCGATGGCGTCAATCACGAAATCGGCGCCGAGTTGCTCGATGAAAGTATCGTCGTCCGGTTTCAGAAAGGAAACGAGCGGCCGGACGTCGACGGAGGGATCGATGCGGCGCGCCCGCTCGGCGGCGACCTCCGCTTTGGGGCGGCCGACCGTCGTGAGATCGGCGACAAGCTGGCGATTCAAATTCGTCACGTCGACGACATCGCCGTCAATGAAAACGAGATGCCCGACGCCGGCGCGGGCAAGCGCTTCGGCCGCAAAGGAGCCGACGCCGCCCAGGCCGAAGACAGCGACGGTCTTCGTCTGCAAAAGGGAAACGCCCGCGCTCCCGATGAGCCGGGCGGTTCGGGTGAAAATGGGATTCATGCTGAGCCTCTTTTTTTTGCGCCTTTCGGCGCGGGGGATTTTGCTACGCAAATGCGACATACGCCGTGTGTTATGCTACTTCGCAGCATGCGTCTGACGGCGCGGGTCATTTTCGATGAATTTCTTTTTGCACCTTTCGGTGCGGAGAATCATGCGGGGAGCTTTCCCACGGTACTCCTTACAGCACTTCATTCTCTTTCTTCCCCGGGGAAGAAAGAGAACGAAGCA
>CAVHDO010000163.1:0-3028 GCA_963634795.1 Oscillospiraceae bacterium | reverse complement strand
CCTTCGGATTTATACAGCGCGCTTCGAAAGGAAATAGGGAAAGCGATCACACATTATCGGCAGGCGCATGAAAATTTTATTCGCTTTCGCAGGGATAAATTGAAAGATGCGACATTTTGGAAATCGTTCATGATGTAGAAAGGAATCGTATGTGGCATTGGCTTCGGGAATTGATACACTATAAATTTTTGGTGCACGAGCTGGTCATGCGTGACATCAAAAAAAAATACAGACGGTCGGTGTTGGGAATCATTTGGAGTGTCTTGAATCCATTATTGACCATGGCGGTGACGGCCATGGTATTTTCGGCATTGTTTCGATTCTCCATCGAAAACTATCCTTTGTATTTGCTGACCGGGCAAGTGCTGTTCAGCCTGTATGCGGAAAGTACCAATTTTGCCATGTCATCCGTCATAGAAAACGGTGCCTTGATCAAAAAAGTATACATTCCCAAATACCTTTTTCCGCTGTCGCGCGTCATATCAAGCTCCGTCAATTTTTTATTCACCATGCCGGCTTTGGCCATTATGATTTTGGCGACCGGACAGCCCGTCCGCTGGCAGATGGTGAGCGTCGTGCTTCCCCTGTTTTTATTCTTTTTCTTTTGCCTGGGGATTGGATTTTTCTTGGCCGCATTGGCCGTTTATTTCCGAGATATGTTTCATCTCTACGGCGTGATTGTCAGCCTGCTCAATTATGCCACACCGATTTTCTATCCGGCGGAAATTGTCCCGAAGGAATATCTGTGGATACAACAATACAATCCGCTCTTTTATTTTTGCCAAGCATTTCGAGACGCGCTGTACAGCGGCATCGTCCCCGACGGGAAACTTCTTCTGCAGTGCTTGCTTTTTGCCGCTTTGGCCATGCTCGTCGGAGTTCTGACTTTCAGCAGGAAACAGAACCATTTTATTTTGTACGTGTGACGGAGGCAGGATGGATAAAAAAGCAGTGGAAATCCGACACGTCTCCATGCATTTCAATTTGATGGAAGAACGGGTGGATTCTCTCAAAGAATATTGTCTGCGGCTCATTAAAGGGAAATTACTCTACAATGATTTTGTGGCTTTGGAAGATATATCCTTCGATATCAAGAAAGGAGATGTCTTCGGATTCATCGGTTTTAACGGAGCAGGGAAATCGACCCTTCTGAAAATTTTGGCCGGCGTATTGCAGCCCACCAAAGGGACCGTCAAAGTGAAAGGGAAAATTGCTCCCCTGATCGAAGTGGGAGCCGGTTTCGATCCGGAGCTGACCGCTCGTGAGAATGTGTATCTGAACGGAGCCATTCTCGGCTATTCACGGTCTTTTTTGGAAAGCAAATTTGATGAAATCATAGATTTTGCGGAGCTTGGAGAATTTGTGGATGTACCGGTCAAAAATTTTTCCAGCGGGATGTATGCGCGTCTGGGCTTTGCCATCGCGACCATGGTGAAACCGGATATCTTGATTGTGGACGAAGTCCTTTCCGTCGGCGATTTCCGGTTTCGGGGGAAATGCGAGAAACGGATTCAGGAAATGATCGATGAAGGGGTCACGATTATTTTGGTGTCACACGACATCAATTTGATTAAGAAAATGTGCAATAAAGCGCTTTGGCTCAAGCAAGGGAAAATCGTTGCTACAGGAGCAGCCAAAGAAATTTGCAGTCGTTATGAAATGGTTTAAATGAAAAGGAGTATGAAAATGCGCTTACAAAACATCGTGTTTCCCAAGATTGGAATTTGCACGGAAGAGGGGTTGTATTATCGTGCAAAGGAGAAAACTTGCTATTATGACTATAAAAATGAGATGTTGACGATTTTGGTGGGGGGCGTAGCGGAATTTAATACTTATTTCAATTCTGTCTTGGGGGATCGATGGAAAAAATATACGGCAATTCAAGATTTGGGGATCATGCTCGTCGGAGAAGGTCGAGGAATTTTGAATGTGTACAGAGAGTCATCTTTTAATGGGAAAGAACTTATTTTTTCCGACGAAATTTTGTTGTCTGAAACAGGAAATTCATATTTAATCTTAACGGGAAAAGAGCAGATTTACGGGATTTTCTATTTTGAATTTCATGCGCTGGAGAACTCTTTGATTTCCGGCGGAGGATTTTTTACAAATTCAGAAAAGGAACAAGATGTTTCGCTTGGAGTTGTGATTACTACATTCAAAAGAGAGGCGTATGTCCGGCGAAATATGGATTCGCTTAAAAGACGGTTGTTCAGTGAAATTAGCGACGATAGATTGCATTTTTTTATCATAGACAATGGGCAGACACTGGAGGATTTTTCTTCGGAACGAATCACTGTCGTGCCAAATAAAAATTACGGCGGAGCTGGCGGCTTTGGGAAGGGAATGTTATTAAATTATTGTCTCGGAAAATATAATCACGTCGTATTTTGCGATGACGATGCGACGTATGATCCGGAAGCTTTCTTGCGCCTGTTTTATTTTTTGTCATTGGCCAAGGATAAAGATTTGTGCGTCGGTGCTTCCATGTTGTTTTTGAATGCACCATTCATCATGCATGAAAGCGGCGCTGCATTTTCTTGTATGATGGGGAATTCTTTGCATAACCATATGCTGAATATGACTGACTTTGGGAGTCTAAGACAATTCAATACGGAAGAGAAGACCGTGTATCACGCGTGGTGGTTTTTCTGTTGTCCGACCGTTTTTGCGGAGAAGATTGGTTTACCATTGCCTATCTTTTTCCAAATTGATGATATAGAGTACAGCGTGCGGCTCCGAGAGAAAAATTATAAAACTACAGACCTAAATGGGATTTGTGTATGGCATGAATCTTTTGGAAGGAAATATTCAACGGTGGTGAATTATTACTGGGTCAGAAATTCGCTGATAACCAATTTAGTTCATGCAATGGGGGCAAATGCATGGGAATTTTCCAAATCTTTTATTCGATTTTTTCTTTCATTTTTGTTTGCGTTTCAATATGATAGAGCAAATATGATGCTGAAAGGTTTGGAAGATGCGCTAAAGGGGCCGGAGTTTCTTATGACATTGGATCCCGCTTCTTATC
>CAVHDO010000162.1:0-3042 GCA_963634795.1 Oscillospiraceae bacterium | reverse complement strand
CGGCAGCGTCACGACGACGATGGTGATTGAAGCGCTCGTGCACGCGGCGGAGAGGCAAAAGTAAAGGGATGATAGGCCTGGCTGTTTCTTGCTTCGCTTTTGCGGCGTTTGCGGTGAAGTATTTTCTGCTGATAGGGAAGAGGGAAGAGGGAAGAGAGGCGTGGCTGTTTCTTGCTTCGCTTTTGCGGCAGGCAGGATTGAGACGTCAGATGGTCAGACGTCAGACGTCAGACTGTGCTCAGCTTTTTCGTCAGGCAAGATGGAGACGTTATCAGAAAAGTGGGCATTATAGGAAGAAATCTTCTGAAACGCCGGTGTAATGACGAACAAAGCTTTTTGTAAAAGTAACTGCGGCTGTGTGACACCGGCGTTGATGCTTTCAATATCTGATGAGAAAATAGAGCCAAATGACTCAATAAAACTAATGAGAATATTGTTTAAAAATTCCGGCCAGTATATAATAAGGCCGAAAATAGCCATATATCGCAAAGATTTTACAATGAGTTGATTCGGATTAAAGGAGGAAAAACAGCCCATCAGCATTGGCAATGCCAAATCAATTATGCAAAGCACAGAAAGCAAAGACAAAGCATAGGGGGTGATTTGCGAGACAGATGTCGTTGCAATCTCGGTCCAGTCTTTGATAATCTTATTCAAAAACGAACCGAGATATTCCATCGCCGTAACGGTAAGATACGTATTTTTTCCTTCATCATCGGAACCGTAAAACCCGGCGCCGTTGGGGCCGCTGTAATCGGTGGCCCCCGTCAAATCGACGCCAAGGCCGGTCAAAATCGGGACGGGATTCATCAAGATGGTTGTGTCATCCGAAGGATAGGGGAAAGGTGCGAAATTGTCTAACGGATCGCGATTGTAAAACTGGATATGTGCGTGAGGCCCGGTAGATTTGGAATCTTCGGTAAAGCCTAAAACATGACCGATTTTTTCTCCTTTTTTTACTTTCATCGGTCCGGCCGGTTGGTTTCCGGTCCATGAGTCCAAATCTCCGATAAACATTCTGAGTTTTTCGGAATAAGCTCCGTCGTCGGAGATGAAATAAACCCATCCGGCCCCGTATCCATTACCGCTCCCGTGATAAACAGTGCCGGCGACCGGAGCGAGTATATAGGCGTCATCAATACCGACATCGATGCCTTGATGAAGATGGGTCTCACGTTGTTCCAAAAATTTCCCGGTGATTTCGCCACCTCCGATTGGAGCCGTTGCTTTCAAATCATTGGGATTATCCGAAGCAGCATAAGCACACGAAATGGCCAGAACGAGTGCGAAGCTTGCTGTCAAAAGGATTCTCACAATATTTTTCATATCTGGCCTTTCGTATTTTTTCAAAAGAAAGAGGGAAATTACAATGAATAAAATGGTAAAGTTTGCAGGTATTATGGCGGCGTTGGCCGCAACGCTTCTCCTCGGTGGTTGCAATGAGGAGAAGAAATATAATGCATTGAAAATGGAAGTTGTTCCAGAAATTGAAGAAGCATTAAAAATTAGTGGTCACAGTATCCCTTTAGGAAATCGGGAAGCGTATATTTCTGATCTGGAAAATACGGTCTTAGAAATTGAAGGAAAAGAAAAAAATGTATTTTCCAAATTAAATCAAATGAAAGAATTATCGAAAGACGATGTCAATCTTTCAAATGATTATTTGAAAGTTAAGCGTGAAGCTGATAAAATAACAAACCATAAATTAAGTTATGCAGAAGCATTAGAAAAAGCCAAAAGAAGTTATAAGAGCAAATAATATTTGGAGGGAAAATGAAAAAATTTGTACGAATGCTTGGTTTGATGGCCGCATTGGCCGGCACAATAATGGCCGGTGGATGCGGAGAAAAAGCGAAGACAAATACGGAGGCATATCAAGCGCTCAAAGCGGAGGTGACGCCTCTCGTTGAGAAGAACCGGGATATATATCATCCGTGGAGAGAAGGTGTTGCCAAACTCACCAAGGATCTGGATGTATTTATGAAGGAAAAGCAAGAAGCGCAGCAGAAACTGGATGAGATGGAGAAGTATGCTCACGATGACAAGATGCTGACGGAAGATTATCTTCCGTTCCGCGCCGATGCGGAACAAGTGTTCGCCGTGGGAGAGCAGGATCTCAAAAATTTCATCAAGTGGGCCGAAAAAGATGGTTACAAGTAAGATTTTTTCCAAACACCCTTCGGGGTGTTTTTTTTCTTGTCCGAAAACAAAATTTTTCAGCCTTTTTCGAAAATTTTTCGCTCTGCTTTTGCGGCAGGCAGGATGGAGACGTCAGATGATCAGACGTCAGATTTTAGCGGTGTCGCTCCGCGACGATTTTTTTATAAAATGCGGCCGGAGGCCGCCACCGATTAGCCCTCTTCAGGAAGAGGGTGGCGCGAAGCGCCGGGTGATGGTCAACGTATGTTAGAAAAAAGTTTAGTAATAGCATTTTTCAATGGAATTTTTCTTTGCTTTTTTCTCACATAGAGTCGTCCATCATCCGCCCCTACGGGGCACCTTCTTTCTGAAGAAGGCTTGCGAGGTGCGCGCACCGCGCGATTTTATAAAAAAATGCGGACGCAGGCCGCCACGTATTAGCCTCCTTTTGAAAGGAGGTGGCGCGAAGCGCCGGAAGATAGAGTGCCTCGCAGAGGCACAATTTCAGCTGTAACGTGCAGAAAGAGAATGACTTCCTCAGCCCAATTCGTTTCTTTACTTTCGCAAGAAGTTATGCGCCTGCGGCGCATTTTACCTTCCGGCCCTTCGGGCCACCTTCCTTAGAAAAAGGAAGGCTGACCGGTGGCGGCTCCGCCGCATTTATAATAAATCGCGCGGAGCGCGTACCTTAGGTTTTTCTGTGCACTGTGCACTGTGCACTGTGTACTTTTTGAAGCTCCAAGCTCCCGGCTCAAAGCTCCAAGCTGCTTTGCTGTAAGGGGGCCCGCCTGTGCAAAATTCGCCGGTCACACGCCGACCATCTACAAAGAAGTAGAGTGCCGAGGGGCGCCGACGCGTCTCGCGGCCTTGCGTGGTAAGAATGCGTCATGATGTAAAAGTTGC
>CAVHDO010000161.1:0-3049 GCA_963634795.1 Oscillospiraceae bacterium | reverse complement strand
GGCTGTTTTGTCAGGCAAGATTGAGACGTCAGATGGTCAGACGTCAGACATCAGACGAAAGAGGTATCGCCTGCGGCGATGATTTTTTTATAAAATGCGGCGGAGCCGTCAACGCTGAAGCCCTCTTTTGAAAGAGGGTGGCCGTTAGGCCGGGAGATAGAATGCGCCGCAGGCGCATAATTTCTTGAAAAAGCGAAGAAACGAATTGGGGCGAAAAAGTTATTCTCGTTCCATCGAAAATGTCATTTTCGTTCTGCACGTTACAGCTGAAATTGTGCCTCTGCGAGGCACTCTATCTTCCGGCGCTGCGCGCCACCTCCTTTCAAAAGGAGGCTAATCGGTGCGCGCTCCGCGCGATTTTAATAAAACAAATGCGGCCGGAGGCCGCTACAGCTTTAGCCTTCCTTTGGAGGAAGGTGGGGCGAAGCGCCGGATGATGGGGCGCCGAAGGCGCAATACAAAAATGTCGCGAAGCGACACCGCTAAAATCTGACGTCTGACGTCTGATTGTCTGACGTCTCAATCCTGCCTGACAAAAATGGCAAGCAATAACCAAGCTCTGCTTTGACTGTATCGGGCTGTGTTATAATGATTTCATCAAAAGGAATCAAACGAGGAGGTTCTTATGGATCGGGAAGATTTGGATCGGCAGATGGCGGAGAAGGAGACCGTTGCGCCGCAGCACAGCGGCAGCCCGCGTGCGAAAAAATGGTTGGCTTTGGCGGCTGTCGTTTTGGTCGTGGGCGGTGGGATCGGCGGCTATTATTTCCACGAGTTTCCGTTTCTGAAAAATCAGACGGAGGCGGGCTACAAGTTTCCGGAGAGCGGAGCGGGAAAAAATTTCGATTTGCCTGCGGTGCGCCACACGGCCATCGTGGAGGCGGTGCGCGAGGTGGGGCCGTCTGTCGTGGGGATTACGACGAAGGTGTACGACCGCGACCTCTTCAATCGGCGCGTCGAGGTCGGGACGAGCGTGGGCTCCGGCGTTCTTTTCGACGCGAAGGGATACATCGTGACGAATGCGCACGTCGTATCCGAAGCGAAAACGGTGAATGTTTCTTTGTCGAACGGGGAAACGGTCGAGGGGACGGTCGTCGGGACAGACGCTTCGACGGATTTGGCCGTGGTGAAGATTGAAGGAAACGAGGGGCTGCCGGTCGCGACGTTTGGAAATTCGGATGAGTTGCAGGTGGGCGAGACGGCGATTGCAATCGGAAATCCGCTCGGGCTGGAATTTCAGGGAAGTGTCACGGTCGGCGTCATTTCTGCGCTGAATCGGACGATTGATGAAATGGACCAGCGGTTCCGGCTCATTCAGACGGATGCGGCGATCAATCCGGGAAATTCCGGCGGGGCGCTCGTGACGGCGGACGGAAAAGTCATCGGGATCAACAGCGCGAAAATTGCGAAAACGGGCGTCGAGGGGATGGGGTTTGCCATTCCGGTGAATCAGGCGCGCCCCATTTTGGAGGCGCTCATTGCCGACGGAAAAGTCACGCGCGCGTATCTCGGTTTCTACGGCGCGGACAAGGACACGGCGGAGCGTTACGGCTACACGTGGCCGAAGGATGCGAAAGGCGTGCTGGTGCTTCGCATCGCCAGAAACAGCCCGATGGCGATTTCTGAGATTCGGCCGGGCGATTTCATCACGGCGCTTTCGGGAAACGAGGTGTCGTCCATGCGTGAACTTCGGGAAATTTTAGAGGCGCATCGGCCGGGCGAAGCGGTGGAGGTGCGCTATGTGCATGACGGCAAGGAGCGGGTGACGCAGATTTTGCTCGCGACGGCCAAGGGAGACGACGAATGAAATTTCGGATTGCGGCGGTCGGGAAAATCAAGGAAGATTGGCTGAAAGCGGGAATCGCGGAATATGTGAAACGGCTGACGCCGGCGGCTGCGGTGGAGATGATTGATTTTCCGGAAAACAAAATGCCGGAGCATCCGTCCGAGGCTGTCAAGAAGGCGGTCTTGGAAGAAGAGGGCGAAAAATTATTGCGCACAGTCGGCGCGGATGATTATGTGATTTTGCTCGACACGAGAGGGAAAGAACTTTCTTCGGAGAATCTTTCCGAGCTATTGCAAAAAGAAATGCTCGCCGGGCACAGCCGTTTTACGTTTTTAATCGGAGGTCCTTTCGGGAACGGTGAGAATTTGCGGAAACGGGCGGATTTTCGTCTGAAGCTGTCGGATATGACGTTCACGCACCAAATGAGCCGCTTGATTTTGGCGGAGCAATTATACCGGGCGATGAAAATCATGCGGCATGAGCCGTATCATTTGTGAGTTTTGAGCCTGGAGCTTGGAGCCGGGAGCTACGAGTCGGGAGCTTGGAGCGGAAAGCGGTATCGCCTGCGGCGATGATTTTTATAACGCCGTTGGCGTCCCATCACCCGGCCTGCGGCCACCCTCTTCCAATAAAGAGGGCTTCACTGGTGGCGGCTCCGCCGCATTTTATAAGAAATCGCGCGGAGCGCACCGGTCAAGCCTTCCTTATTGGAGGAAGGTGGCGCGAAGCGCCGGATGATGGGACGCCGAAGGCGCAATATAAAAATCGCGCGAAGCGCATCCGCTTTTTCTCATCTCTATCAGCAGAAAATTTTTTGCTTCAAATGCCTCAAAGCAAAAAAGAAATCGGTTATGCCTCTCAAATATCAAAATGTCGCGAAGCGACACCGCTAAAATCTGACGTCTGACGTCTGACCATCTGACGTCTCTACCTCTATGAGAGCATACTGCTCTAAGCTTACTTTTCGGAAAGGAGAAAAATCTATGCGTTCCGGGGATGTTATCACTTGGATACTTTTCGCCGTGATTATGTTTTTCTTCTATATCGGCTTGAAACATATGTACAAAAATTTCGTGCAGGGCGAATCGGATTGCTGCGCGAATGGGACTTGTCCTGTCTGCGCGGAATGCGCGAAGGAGGAGACGACGAAACGGGAGCGGGAGAACGCGGCCAAGGCCTGGGCGGCTATCCGAAAAGAGGCGGTTGAGAAGCGGGAAGAGAAACCGAAATACGCTTGTCCGGCCTGTGAGGCGAGAGCGAAGG
>CAVHDO010000160.1:0-3077 GCA_963634795.1 Oscillospiraceae bacterium | reverse complement strand
GCTCCAAGCCCCCTTCCTTTTATTTCGTCCCAAAAATCCGATCCCCGGCGTCTCCCAGACCCGGCACAATATATCCGTGCTCATTCAGACATTCATCCAACGCCGCCGTGTAAATCGGCACCTCCGGATGAGCGGCGTTCACTGCCTTCACGCCTTCCGGCGCCGCCAAGAGACACATGAATTTGATATTTTTTACGCCGTTCTTTTTCAACAAATCAATCGCCGCCACCGCACTGCCGCCCGTCGCGAGCATCGGATCGACGATGATGAAATCCCGATTCTCCACATTCGGCAGCTTGCAATAATATTCCACCGGCGCGAGCGTCTTCGGATCCCGATACAATCCGATCACACCGACGCGCGCCGCCGGAATCAGTTTCAACATGCCGTCCACCATCCCGAGGCCTGCACGCAACACCGGGACGATGCCGAGTTTCCTGCCGGCAATCCGTTTCCCCTGCGTCTTGCAAATCGGCGTTTCAATCTCCACATTTTCCAGCGGCAAATCGCGCGTGAGCTCATAGCCCATGAGCACGGTGATCTCTCCCAACAGCCGTTTGAAATCGGCGGTGCCCGTTTCCTTTTTGCGCATGATTGTGAGTTTGTGAGCGACGAGCGGATGATGAATGATATTGACCTGCATGGGAAACCTCCTTCAAAAAATAAAAATTTTTTCGATTCCGTTTTCTATATGATAGCACAACCGAGACAAGATTTCATTTCCGAATTTTTCCCTCTTCCCACGCAAAAAGAAGGCAAATTCCAAAAAATCTGCCTCCTTCTCGCGACCATTTCCGCAAATGGAGAAACACAGAAAAAAATCCGATACGAAAATCCACAAGGGATTATTTCACCAACTTCTCCACCTTCTCCGACATTTCCATCTTCGAAAGAATCTCCGCAATTTGTTTCTTCATTTTTTCATTATCCGCTTTTAGCGCCTCGATCTCTTTCGCCTGTGCGACATTATCCGCTTCCAATGTTTCGATTCTCTTTCCCTGCGCGCGATTGTCTTTTTTCAGACTTTTGTTGTCCGCCGAAAGCTTGTCATTGTTCTTGCGAAGCGACGCCAGCTCCCGCGTCACCGCCGTGCCGGTGCGATACGCGCCCGCACCCTTGCTGCGGCTTCCCAGCTTGAAGGAAACACCCGCATTCATCAGCGAATCGTCATACCCGAGCGTCCCGCCGAAGGAAACCGTCGTGTCCTCATTCGGCTTGAAGAAGACGCCGAGCGCGCCCGCATTCGCATTCTTGTAATGCCCGTAGCCGACTGCAAAACTCCACTTATCATTCGGATCGTACGCCTCCGGGCGCAGCGCCGCCAGAGCCGCACTGCCGGCCGCCACCTTATTAATATCATTCGTCAGATCATTGCGCATCCCAGTGAGATCATTCGTAAGCACGGCGTTAAGCTGAGAGACATTGACCGCGTCCGTAGGATTCACGCCCGCCTCGACATTGGTAATTCTTCTCTCGCTTCCCGCTTTACCGACGGAAACGGTATTCTCCTCCGTCGCCACCGAATTGCTTCCGATTGCCACCGCATTTTCCGCAGACGCTTTTGCCCCATTCCCCATCGCCACGGCATTCTCCATGGAAGCGGCCGCGCTCGTGCCAAAGGAAATCGCATTGGCAGCGCTGGTGACGCTCCCCTTGCCCAAGGCGATGCCGTGAGTCGCGGTCTCTGTCACCGTCGCATCCTTTTCCTGTGTGACATTTTTGATATGCGTCAAGTCTACGCCCGCTCCCGTCACGGCGGCGTCGAGCTTTTGCAAATTGTACGACACGCTCTTATCCTTATCGATGACATTATACGTACCGTCTTCTATCGTCCCGATTTTATCGTTATTGATGGTATCAATATCCGAACGGATACTTGTGATGTCATTGTTGATCGTTGTGATACTCTCATTGATCTCCGTGACCTTTGCCGAGACGTCGGTATTGATTGCCGTTTTGGCAGCCTCGATCGCCGTGTAGACCGTCCCGCCGTCCACAAGGCGCTTATCATTTTGCACGACAGTCCCTTTTCCGGTGATTTCGACGCTGGTCGATGTGCCGTCATATGTCGTGAATGTGATTTTCTGTGTATCATCAATCCCGGTTCCTCCGGTGGTAGTCACGCTCTTGATGGTCTTATTGCCGACGGCCTGAATCTGACTCTCCACATCCGCTGTCGCCGCATACAAAACGGTCCCGTCAGTAGCGGTCACACCTTTGGCCTCACCGATCTTCGTATCGAGAGCCGTGAGATTTTCCGCAGTCGTGTACCCATCTGTACCGCCCGTCTTGATATAGTTTCCATTCGTCTCTGGGCTGAGATAGCTGTAAATCGTTCCGCCCGTGACGTAACCGGTATTACTACTTGCAATCGCGCCGCCGGTCGCCGCGGCCAATTTCAATGTGAACGCCGTTGACGTCCCATCATTTGTCAAAATGGTCGCAATCCCCGTGGTCGCATCGAAAGTATATTCCTGATTCTTGATCAGCTGATCCCAAATGGCTACATCCTTCGTCGAAGTCCCCGCAGAGACATTGACGATCTTTCGCGTAGAAGAGGTGGAAGCGCCGACGGAAACGGTCGCATCCGAAGCAATGTCGCTACCGCCGCCGATACTGAGGATCTTTTTATCTTTGTCGTAAGAAACGAGTTGCGTGATGCCCTGATCCAAAGCAATCAGATTATCGGCGAGGCTGACATTTTGCGTCGGATCTTTCTCATTGACGGACGTCTTGATGAAAGTATAATCCCTGTCCACCGCGCCGATGGCCTTGTCAAGCGCCGTGAGATTCGCCGCCGTGTTTTTCGTCACGCCGGTCTTGATGTAGCTTCCGTCTGCTGTCGGGCTGAGATAGCTGTAAATCGTTCCGCCCGTGACGTAGCCTTTGTTATCGAGCTCAATATTGCCGGTCTCTGTGGACAATTTCAGCTTGAACGCCTGCGTATTTCCATCCTTGTCCGCGGCATTCATCAGAATCGTCGCTTCCCCATTGGCGTCGAATGTGTACGTATCATTCTTCACCAGCTGATCCCAAATCGCCGCATCCTTCGTCGAATCGCCCGCCGTCACATTCGT
>CAVHDO010000159.1:0-3132 GCA_963634795.1 Oscillospiraceae bacterium | reverse complement strand
AAAAAGTGCACAGTGCACAGTACACAGTGCACAGTACACAGTGCACAGTACACAGATTGGCGTGCTTGGCTTTTTTTTTGTCAGGCAAGATGGAGACGTCAGATGGTCAGACGTCAGACATCAGACACCTTTTTAATTTTGGAGAAAATGGGTTGTGTTGGCTGTTTGATTTGAAAAGCAGGGAGACGTTATTTTTGAATAATACAATTTCAAACGTAAAAACGAAAAGCGTTTCAAAAATAAGTTTCAAAGAATGAATTTCCTCTAAAAGTGGGTTATATTCCGCGGAGATGGATTTTATGCTATAATAAATCCGAAAAATCAGTCGGTATCGACTTGTTTGACAGAAAGGAGTGGCTATGGACGATATGACAAGCTGGTCCGAGGGGAAAATCCTTCCCACCGGGCTGGAAAAGGAGATGAAGACGTCGTATATCGATTATGCGATGTCGGTCATCGTGACGCGCGCGTTGCCGGATGTGCGGGACGGTCTGAAACCGGTGCATCGGCGCATTTTGTACGCGATGCAGGAGGCGGGGATGCTTCCGGGGAAAGCGTACAAAAAATCGGCGCGTATCGTCGGCGATGTGCTGGGGAAATATCATCCGCACGGCGATTCGGCGGTGTATGAATCGGCGGTGCGTATGGCGCAGGATTTCTCGACGCGCTATCCCTTGGTCGACGGGCACGGCAATTTCGGCTCGGTGGACGGGGATTCTCCGGCGGCGATGCGTTACACGGAAATGCGCATGGCGAAGATTACGACGGAAATGCTGCGGGATTTGGATAAAGACACCGTGGATTTCATGCCGAATTACGACGGTTCTTTGCAGGAGCCGGTGGTGCTCCCGTCTCGCATTCCGAATTTGCTTGTCAATGGATCGTACGGGATCGCGGTCGGTATGGCGACGAATGTTCCGCCGCACAATTTGAGCGAAGTGGTCGATGCGCTGTGTCATATGATTGACAATCCGGACATCACGGTGGAAGAATTGATGCAGGACATCAAGGGACCGGATTTCCCGACGGCGGCGCTGATTATGGGGCGCAGCGGGATCGAATCGATGTATCGGACGGGGCGCGGCGGCATGACGGTGCGCGCGCGGACGGAAATCGAGGAAATGGATCGCGGCAAGAGTCGCATCGTCGTGACGGAGCTGCCGTATCAGGTGAACAAAGCGCGGCTCATCGAAAGCATCGCCGATTTGCAACGCCAAAAAGTGCTGGACGGCATCACGGCGCTGCGCGATGAATCGGATCGCGACGGGATGCGGATTGCCATCGAGCTCCGTGCCGACGTTTCCCCGCAAATCATGCTGAATAATCTCTTCAAGCACACGCAGATGCAGACGACATTCGGCGCCATTCTGCTCGCGCTCGTCGACGGCCATCCTCGCATCCTGACGTTGAAGCAGATTTTGTATTACTATTTGAAACATCAGGAAGAAGTCATCACGCGCCGGACGGTGTTTGAGCTGGACAAGGCGAAGGCGAAGGCGCACATTTTGGAAGGCCTTCTCATCGCGCTCGATCACATCGACGAAGTCATTCGCACGATTCGCGAATCGAAGACGGATGAAATCGCGAAGACGGCTTTGATGGAGCGTTTCTCCCTGTCGGAAAAACAGGCGGTCGCGATTCTCGATATGCGTCTGCGCCGCCTGACCGGATTGGAACGCGACAAGATTGAGGAAGAATACAAAGACGTGAAGGAGCGCATCGCGTACCTGGAAGATTTGCTCTCTTCGCGCGATAAAATCATGGGCGTCGTCAAGGAAGAACTTTTGGACGAAAAAGCACGTTTCGGCGATGCGCGTCGCACGGAAATCACCTTCGACGCGACGGATCTCAATGCGCTCGACCTCATTCCGGATGAACCGATGATTGTGACGCTCACGGAGCAAAATTATGTGAAACGCATGTCGACGGACACGTACCGGAAACAGGGCAAAGGCGGCGTCGGCGTCGCGGGGATGAAGACGAAGGACGGCGATTTCGTAAAGAAACTCATTACGACGTCGACGCACAATCGGATTCTTTTCTTCACGAACAAAGGGCGCGTCTTCCTGTTGCGAGCTGTCGACATTCTGCTGTCGAATACGCGCGCGGCCAAGGGCACGCCGATCATCAATTTCCTTTCGGGTCTTGCCGAAGGCGAAAAAGTGACGGAAATGTTTGACATGGACCAGGTGGGGACGGCGAAATATCTCTTCATGATCACGCGGCGCGGTTTCGTCAAGAAGACGGAGCTTTCCGCGTATGAAAATGTCCGCAAGAACGGTCTTATCGCAATTTCCCTGCGCGACGAAGATGAACTCATCGCCGTGCGGCCGACCGCCGATCACGACAATGTCATCTTGGCGACGCATCTCGGCATGGCGATTCGTTTCGATGAATCCGACGTCCGTCCGCAGGGCCGCGGCGCGCAGGGCGTGACGGGGATTAAAATGAAAAACGGCGAAGATTTCGTCGTCGGCGGGACCGTCGTGGGAGACGAGCAGGAAATCCTGACCGTTTCCGAAGACGGGTTTGCCAAGAGAAATCTCGCCGAAGCCTACACGGCGCAGAAACGCGGCGGTATGGGCACGCGGAATTTCGGCAAGAATAAAAAAGTCGTCGGCCTGGCGAGCGTCTGCGAGGACGATGAAGTGATTGCCGTCACCGAATCCGGCCAGACGATTCGCGTCCCGGTCTCGAATGTGTCCGTCAAGAAAGCGAAGACGGTGCAGGGCGTGCGCCTGATGAAACTGCCGGAAGGAGACCGCGTGGCGTCCATCGCCGTGACGCCGACGGAGGAGGACGAAAGGGATTATCAGACTTCGCTGATGTGAGAGTGAGGCGCTTCGCGTGAGTTTTGGCGCTTCGCGCGATGAAGTTTGGGCTGCGGGAAAATGTGTTTGCATTTTCTCGCAGTTTTTTATGTGGGATTATGCCGCTTCGCAGCATGCGCCTGACGGCGCGGGTCATTTTTGATAAATGATTTTTAGCGTCTTTCGGTGCGGGATTATTTTGCTACGCAAAATGCGGCATTCGCCGCGTGTCTTGTACGATGAATTCGTACGGAACTCCTTACAGCTTCTTCATTTCCTTTCTTTCCCGGGAAAGAAAGGAAACGAAGCAAAGGAAAGAAAC
>CAVHDO010000158.1:0-3154 GCA_963634795.1 Oscillospiraceae bacterium | reverse complement strand
GCGGCTGCTTTGTTACGAAAAATCGTAGCGAAGAACCGGTTTCCGCGCCGCCGTCACTTCGTCGGGCCGGCGGATTGGCGCGTTGTGCGGTGCTGTATGCAAAAGGTCCGGATTTTCTCTTCCTTCCGCAAAGACGCGGAGGAAAATATCCGCTGCCGCATCGAGCGTTTCCTTGTTTTCCGTTTCCGTCGGCTCCGCCATCAAGGCTTCGTGCACAATGAGCGGAAAATACATGGTCGGCGGGTGCATACCGTTGTCCAGCAGGCGCTTGGCCACGTCGAGCGCCGAGACACCCGTTTCCTTGTGATACGCCGCGAGCGAGAGGACAAATTCGTGCATGCAGGTGCCGACATTCGCGATGTCCATGTGCCCACGCAGACGGCTCATGAGATAATTCGCGTTGAGGACCGCCATGCCGGACGCTTCCGCGAGCCCTTCCGCGCCGAGCGCCAAGATGTACGTCAGCGCGCGCAAGACGACGAGGAAATTTCCGTGGAAACTGCGCACGCGTCCGCAGGAATACGCCGGCGTCACGAAATGATACGCGCCGTCCTTTTCCTCGGCCATCAGGCCGGGCAGGAATTCCGCCAGAAACGCTTTGCAGCCGACGGGACCGGATCCCGGACCGCCGCCGCCATGCGGAGTCGCGAATGTTTTGTGCAAATTGACGTGCACGCAATCGAAGCCCATATCGCCCGGACGCGCCCGCCCGACAATCGCGTTCAAATTCGCGCCGTCGTAGTAGCAAAGGCCGCCCGCGTCATGGACGATTTTCGTGATTTCCAAAATATTCGGATCAAAAATGCCGAGCGTATTCGGATTCGTCAGCATGAGCCCCGCCGTTTCATCCGACACCGCTTCGCGAAGCGCTTCCAAATCGACGCCGCCGTCCGCATTCGACGGTACAGGGACGACGGAGAAACCCGCCATCGCCGCCGAGGCCGGATTTGTCCCATGCGCAGAATCCGGGACGATGATTTTCGTCCGTTTCGTATCGCCGCGCGACAAATGGTACTCGCGAATGAGGAGAAGCCCCGTGTATTCGCCGTGCGCGCCCGCCGCCGGCTGCAGCGTCACGCCGTCCATGCCCGTGATTTCCGCCAAGAGCCGCTGCGTGAGCGCCATCGCTTCGAGCGCGCCCTGCGCCGTTTCCTCGCTCTGCAAAGGATGCAATTCCATGAAACCGGACAACCCGCATGTCGTCTCGTTCAACGCGGGATTGTATTTCATCGTGCACGATCCCAGCGGATAGAAACCGTCGTTCACGCCGAAAGCTTGCTGCTCCAGCGCGGAATAATGGCGGCTCATCTCCACTTCCGACACTTCCGGCAGCCGCGGCACCCGTTTCCGGCAAGGGAAATCCAATGACCGCTCCGGCACGTCGCAGGCCGGCAAATGCGCCATTTTGTGCCCGCTTTTGCTTCTTTCAAATATGAGCTCCATCTCAATTCCCTCCTTTCAGCACCGCTATCAACCGGTCAATGTCCTGCTTCGTATTCATTTCCGTCGCGCACCAAAGAAGGCCGCTCGTGACCGAAAGTCCGCCCAAAATGCCCGCGGCGGACAATTTTTGATTCACCGCTTCCGCGTCGTCGCAATCCGTCACAAATTCATGGAAAAACGGACGCCGGTAGCGTTGCGGGAAACCGATTTTCGCAAGCTCTTCGGCCAGATAATGTGCCTTTTGATAGCAAAGCGTCGCCGCCTCGGCCAAGCCTGAAGACCCCATCGCCGTCAAGTACGCGCCCGCCGTCATCGCGCAGAGCGCCTCATTCGAGCAAATATTCGAAGACGCCTTTTCGCGGCGGATGTGCTGCTCGCGCGCCTGCAAGGTCAGGACAAAGCAGCGATTTCCGTCCGCGTCCTTCGTTTCCCCCACGATGCGCCCCGGAAGCTGGCGCATATATTTCTGTTTCGTCGCCATGAAACCCAAATACGGCCCGCCGAACGACAGCGGCATTCCCAGCGGCTGCCCCTCGCCGACCGCGATGTCCGCATCCAGCTCGCCCGGCGTTTCCATCAATCCCAGCGAAATCGGATTCACACTCATGACCGCCATCGCGCCCGCCTCATGCGTCGCCGCAATCAAAGCCGCGCTGTCCTCGATGCACCCGTAGAAATTCGGCTGCGCAAAACAGAAACACGCGGTATCGTCTGTCAACAGCTCCGAAAGCGCCGCCGCATCCGTCACGCCGTCTTTCTCCGGCGCAATCACCACCTCGACGCCGCGGCTCTTCGCGTACGTGCGGACGACCTCGATGGTCTGCGGATGCACCGTGGCGGACAGCACGACGCGCGAACGTTTCCGCGATTGGCACATGAAAACGGCTTCCGCCATCGCCGTCGCCCCGTCGTACACGGACGCATTCGACACGTCCATCCCCGTGAGCTCGCAAATCATCGTCTGGTACTCGAAAATCGATTGCAAAATCCCCTGGCTGATCTCCGCCTGGTACGGCGTGTACGTCGTGCGAAACGCTTCCTTGCCAATCACCGTCTTCACAATCGGCGGAATGTAATGCCGATACGCCCCCGCGCCACGGAAAATGCTCTTGTACACGACATTTTTCTCCGCCATTTCGGAAACGCGTGCCAGCACTTCCATTTCCGAAAGTCCCGCGGGAAGATCCAGTTTCCCCTTATAGACCTCGCGCGGCACCGCGGCGTACAAATCGTCCAGACTTTTCACGCCGACCGCCGAAAGCATCGCCTGCCGTTCCTCCGCGGAAGACGGCACATAACTCGCCATCTCAGGCCTCCCCGCCTGCTTCGCAGAACGCTTCGTAATCGTCCGCCGAAAGGAGTCCCTCCTCCGTTTCCGTCACGTCCTTCACCTTGATGAACCAAGCGCCGTAAGGATCGCCATTCACCGATTCCGGCGCATCCAAAAGCGCCTCATTCACCTCCGCGACGACCCCGGACACCGGGCTGTAAATATCGGAAACGGCTTTCACGGACTCCACATCCGCAAACGAATCCCCGACATCCACCGCGTCGCCCACCTCCGGCAGCCCGACAAATACAATGTCCCCCAGCTGATCCTGCGCAAAATCCGTCAGCCCGATGACGACAAGTCCGTCCTCCTCGCAAATCCATTCATGGGTCTTCGCATACTGCAAATTTTTCGGGAAATTCATGGTTATTACCTCCTATG
>CAVHDO010000157.1:0-3187 GCA_963634795.1 Oscillospiraceae bacterium | reverse complement strand
GTTTCGTTTCCTTTCTTTCCCGGGAAAGAAAGGAAATGAAAAGCTGTAAGGAGTTCTGTGAGAAAACTCCCTGCATGATTCCACAGAAAAAGAGCCGCGAAAAAAATGAAAATCATTTTTTTCGCGGCCCCTTTTCCCGTGTACAAAAGATGGGATATTACAAGAAACCTTTCGGCCTCAATCATTCAAAATATTCAAGGCGTAGACAGCATATTCTTTTTCCAGCACTTCGGATTTCTTCATCATTTCGATTTGGAGATTCGAGGCCTTGTCGTAATCCTTCGCTTCGAGCGCTTTCTTGAGGCGCGTGCAAATGCATTCGCCGTCTTCGGTGTCCTTCGCCAGCTCGACACGTTTCGCTTTGATGCTCTTCCAGCGTTTTTCGTCAAGCTTATCTTCGTTTTCCAATTTCTTCATGCGTTTCACGAGCGCTTCTGTCTTCGGAATCAGGCGATCGATGAGCTCATTTTCCCAGCGATAGAGAATGCTGGCCATGAACGAATTGACGAGCGTGTCATTGAGCGTGCCGCCTTCCGTGATGACCGCGAGTTTCTCCGGATGGCTGCGCATGATCTTGACGTTTTCCCAGACCGTCGCCGGCGGTTTCCCGAAAATAGCATCGCGTTCTTCCTGCGTGAAATCTTCAAACACATCGCCTTCGCAACGATATTCGCGATCGGCTTCGAGATAATCCGCGCTCTCGCCCGCTTTCTTGGACAGCTCGGCGCAGAGTTCGGCCGGCGTCTTGCCGGATTTCACGGCGTATTTGATCCCGTCCAGCGCGGTGAGATACAGCGCGGCGAGCGTGCAATACGTATTCGTGAACGGATTCGGCGCGCGCAACTCGAAACGGGTGGCGTGCGGATTGTCGATATCGCGGACGAGGCCGATCAAAATCGTACGATTGCGGGACGGAACTTCCGGCTCATGGCCGAGCGAAGTCACGATGCACACCGGCGCCTCGAATCCCGGTTTCAAGCGATTGAACGCATCCGTCGTCGAGGAAACGAAAGGATTCGTCGCTTCGTAATTTTTGAGAATGCCCATGATAAAGCCGTAACCAATGGTCGAAAGGAAATCGTCCTTCATATTGCCGGGCGAGAGGAGATTCACCGTCTTGCCGTTTTTCAGGCGCGCCGCAATCCCGACATGCGTATGCTCGCCGGAGCCCGCGACACCGATGATTGGCTTGGCTTGGAAGGAAACATCCAGCCCGTTTTCGCGGAACACTTCGCGGATGATAATGCGTGCATTCAATTCATTGTCGCAAGTCTGCAACGGATTCACGCTGAATTTCCAATCCATTTCCAGCTGCTCGACGACGTCGGTGATATGGCCTTCGTCATCGACCTTCGGCTTTACGCCGCCGACTTCCTTGTGACCCATTTCCACATCGAAGCCGCGCGCATTGAGCTCCTCGATGGCCTGCTCCATCGCCGTGCGGACATTGCCGCGCATTCTCTGCCAATATTGTTCCTGCAAGCGTTGCGAAACGGACAGATCCTGCACCGTTTCCTTTTCACTCGGCGTTCTCACCCAAAATTCCAGCTCGGTCGCCGTCGTGAAGACGATGTCCTGAATGTCCTCGAAAGGCAGATATTCCATCCCCTTCACCGGATGCGCCGCAAACAGCTTCTTCAATTCTTCGCTGACATAATCGCAGGAATCTTTCAAAATGGAGCGGGAATCGATGCGTTTCCCGTTGTGAATGAAGAAACTCGGAATGCGAAGCGTGCCAATCGGGCGACCTTCTTCATCGATATTGTCGTAATTGTAATCGACGTACCAATTCACCGTGTTGTCCGCAATCATATCGACGCGGGCATCATTGAGCGTCGCGATGTCCATGAGCACGACGGAAGAGCCGTCCGTCTGCACCGCGGTCCCGGCGAAGAAATCGTCGTAATCTTTCAGGAAAATTTCGATCGGAATCTTTTCGTCCGTATCGTTTCCGGCCAGATCGATGCCGACCAAGGAAACAAAACGGATCTCCGGATGCTGCGCCAAGAGGGACAGAATTCCTTCTTTTCCGTATTGACCCGCGGGAATGACATACAGCAATTCATTACTCATCATGATGAAACACGCCTCCTGTTTTCAACCAGACAGAAATTGGAAAATAAAAACGGCTCATTCCCCGTATGGAAATGAGCCATCGTCGACAAAAATATTTTGTTACGTCACAAGGATACCTTATACCCTTGCTTTTGTCAAGCGGGCAAGACCCGATTAAGAAAGCGCTTCGCGGACAAGGGCATTGATCACCTTTCCGTCTGCTTTCCCTTTGAGCTTGGCCATGACCGCCTTCATCACGGAACCCAGATTCCGTTCCTCGGGCGCCATCGCTTCAACAATTTCCTGCACGACTTTCCGGATGTCTTCTTCGGAAAGTTCCGCCGGTAGGTACTTCTGCAAAATGGCCATTTCGGCCTTTGTCTCGCTGATGAGATCCTCGCGACCGCTGCCTTCGATTTCCGCCAGCGTTTCTTTGCGCTGCTTCATCTCTTTGCGAAGAATGGCGACCACTTCGTCATCCCCAAAGTCGGTGTGACCTGCATCGATTTCAGCCTGCCGGATCCGGGCGCGCGCCATCCGAATGACGGCGAGTGCGACCTTCCCCTCTTCTTTTGCTTTCATGGCCTCTTTCATATCGGCCATGAGCGTCTCTTTTAACGTCAATTTCTTTCACCTTACTTGAATTTACGTTTTCTGGCTGCTTCGGATTTCAGCTTGCGTCTTACGCTGGGCTTTTCGTAATGCTCGCGTTTTCTGACTTCAGAAAGAACCCCGGCTTTTTGGCAGGAACGTTTAAATCTGCGAAGCGCGCTATCCAAGGATTCGCCCTTCTTGACTTTGATCTCAGACATCTTTATCCCTCCCTCCCAATCGACTCTAGGGTGCTATGCACACTAATAAATTATAAAAGATTTCGGGATGTCTGTCAACGGGGAATGATGGGTTTTGCAAAACAAAGTTTTGCAAAAGTTTTTTGAAACAAGTTTTATTCCGCTGCGCGGAATGCGGCTTTCGCCGCGTGTCATTTGCGCGGCTTTCCTATTTGCACCTTTCGGTGCGGAGAATTCCGCTTCGCGGAATGCGCCTGACGGCGTGAGTCATTTTCGATGAATTTCTGTTTCCGCCTTTCGGCATGAAATCATGTACGATATTTTCGTACGGAACTCCTTAC
>CAVHDO010000156.1:0-3193 GCA_963634795.1 Oscillospiraceae bacterium | reverse complement strand
TCACAGGAAAAGCCGCCGCCAAAGCCTGCACCCTCCCCCTCTCCACCTTCCGCTATCGCGCCAAAAAATACAAGCCGGAAACGGAAACATAAAAATGTTTTCCGTGAAACAAAAAAGTGTACTTTTTTGCAACAGCAAAAGTTTTACCAAAATCGCTTTGCATCAGCTTTGAAATAGCTTGAGTTTGCGGTATAATAAATTTGAAGTTTTTTGTATGTTTGGTATGCCTAAAAGTACAAATTTAGGGCACTTTCCTGCATCAATAAATCAAAATCACAATCCCTCAAAACATAAAAAACGAGGAACCAACATGGCCAACAAAAACACAAAATTTTTTCTTCTTGTTTCGGGTTTGATTCTATTGATCGCTTTTTGTAGCGCTATATGGTTTATCGACAACAGAATCAATTTTTTACTCAATGCTGACGATTCCAGTGAACTAGTATTAGGCCACCTCTTATCTTCCGAAAACGCTTTACTTTCTCCAAATTGGTACTATTCAACAGAGTTGCGTGTTATCAATACGCAAATTTTTTACGCATTTTTCTTCAAAATTTTTAACGACTGGCACACTGTTCGCGTTGCTTCCTATATTTGCCTTTATATTATATTGTTAGCATCCTATTATTTTGCCTGTTGCGAACTACGAATCAAAAAGTACTTTTTAGTCACGGCCGCTTTATTAATGCTTCCTTTTTCTATCGTTTATTTTAATTATGTTCTAAAAGGAGCTTACTATATCCCTCACATCGCAATCACGTTTTTTACAATCGGTTTGTATGAAAAATATATAAAAACCCATAAAAAAACACAAACACTATATCTTTTAGTAGCATCTTTTTCTGCAATTCTTGCCGGATTGGGCGGCTTGAGACAAATATTCGTTTTATATATTCCCTTAATTCTCGCCGCTTTTTATCTTTCGCTGTCCAATATATCGATTCTCAACGGAAAAATCATCTGTCGAATGACGCAAGAAACCAAAAAATATATTCTCTTTTCCGCTATATCCATGATCGGATCTGCCATCGGATACGGTGTCAATGTCGCTATTCTATCTAAAATTTTCAGGTTTAAGCAATGGAATGGTCTCATTTCTTTTGTCAGCTTTGATGTTTCCAACTTATCAAAAATCATTAATGGCTTTTTATCCTCCTTCGGATACAGTACCGGAAAAATATTCAGCTCCACCCTGCTTACCAATTTTGCCTGCGGCATTTGGATCATTTTGACTATCGCAATCTGTTTCTACATTTTAAAACACCAAAAAACGCCAGAAGCAGATACCGATCCCGCTCATTACCGGCTAGTTTTATTAATAGTCTCTTCTACCATCGTATTTATCCTTATGTATATATTTACAGATCTTGGATATAAAGACAGATACAATTTGCCAATCATTACCTTATCTATCCCGATGATTGCAATTCTATTCCAGAATTCAAAACTCTCCGCTTCGTTTAATTATATCGGCATCACGCTATTTATCCTGCTTATTACTATATCCAGTATTTTTTTTTACAAAGGAAAATATAAAACAGACCTCACCGCAGACTTTCGCTACATCGTAACCACATTACAACGTGAACAACGTATGGAAGGATATGCCACTTTTTGGCATGCCAATATATTAACGGAACTATCAAACGGAGAAATTAACGTCTGGGACTGGGAGGACAATGTTAAAACAAATCATATCACCGTTTCTGATATTAACCAAACCCACCGATGGCTACATCCAGTTTCTCGCGACAAAACACATCCCAAAGGAAAAATTTTTCTGGTCTTCTCTCAAAAAGAATGGAAAAACAATCCGTGGATTGGAAAATTGAACACCAATCATATAATTTATCAATCAAAACGATACATCGTCATCGGATATGACGATTACAACCAGCTCCGCCACGATACTGCCCCTAAACAATAAAAAACCTTAGCCCCCAAAAAAGGAATATCCATGAAGAAACCAACATTATACATTGTCATTCCCTGCTACAATGAAGAAAAAATCCTTCCCATCACATCAAAGCTGTTTCTTGAACAATTGCAAAAACTCATCGACGCCGATAAAATCAGCCCGGAGAGTAAAATTCTTTTCGTCAATGACGGGAGCCGAGACGGTACGTGGGACATTATCACTGGTTTATCAAAGGGAAATGCACATTTTTCGGGTATTTGTCTCAGTCGAAACCGAGGCCATCAAAATGCCTTATTGGCCGGTTTGATGGAAGCTCGCGATAAATGCGACGTGACAATTTCTATCGACTGCGATGGGCAAGACGACATTCAGGCGATGGAAGAGATGGTGAAGCGATTCACCGAAGGATACGAAATCGTCTATGGCGTCAGAAGCAACCGAGACAGCGATACCTTTTTCAAAAGATTCACGGCAGAAAGCTTTTACCGGTTCTTACGCGCCATGGGAGCAGAAGTCGTATTCAACCATTCGGATTATCGATTAATTTCGGCAAGAGTGCTGAAAGAATTGGCCGCTTTCCAAGAAGTCAATCTCTTTTTGAGAGGAATGGTGCCGCTCGTCGGCTTCAAAAGTACCATTGTCTGCTACAAACGACATGAGCGAATGGCCGGTGAATCGCATTATCCGCTGTCCAAAATGATTTCATTTGCTTTTGACGGTATCACAAGTCTCAGTACCCGACCGCTCTTTCTCATCACTTGCCTTGGAGTTCTCGTGTCTGCCATCAGCTTCATCGCCATGATGTACGCGGTATATCGGCACCTTGACGGGGATACCGTCGCCGGCTGGGCCAGTATTGTGTGCGGCATGTGTGCCATCGGCGGCATCCAACTCATCTGCCTCGGCGTCATCGGTCAATATATCGGAAAAATTTATCTGGAAACCAAACATCGACCGCGCTACATCATCAGCGAACGCACCGGCGAAGAAAATCCGGGATAAATCTCCAATTCTTCTTTACAAAAGAAACGCGCACAATCCCTCGCGATTGTCTGCGCGTTTTTATATTTCGAGCAAAATTTGTTTCCCAAAATTTCACTTCGCACTTTTTTATCCGTGAAAAAACTATTTCCTTCGGGTATCATACAGCCATCAAGAGCGATGCGGAGAAAAGCGGAAACCGATTTTTCGTTTCCGATCCGCCCGCCCAAGTTCTTCCCAATTTCATAGCTCCCAAGACGCCGCTCTGCAAACGCTGTGAAAAGAGCAGGGCAG
>CAVHDO010000155.1:0-3243 GCA_963634795.1 Oscillospiraceae bacterium | reverse complement strand
TTTTTCTCACATACGTTGTCCATCACCCGGCCTAACGGCCACCCTCTTCCTGAAGAGGGCTGACTGGAACGCGCTTCGCGCATTTTATAAAAAAAATCATCGCCGCAGGCGATACCGCTTTC
Organism: Oscillospiraceae bacterium; assembly: GCA_963634795.1. Taxonomy (GTDB): domain Bacteria; phylum Bacillota; class Negativicutes; order Veillonellales; family Dialisteraceae; genus UBA1822. The sequence continues at coordinate 3,121 of CAVHDO010000155.1, read as the reverse complement.
ATCTAATAGCTAAAAGCTAACAGCCAACAACTATCTCGGGGCTGACACAAAAAGCCGAGCAATCATCTAATGTCTGACGTCTGACCGTCTGACGTCTCGACCACCGTGTGCGCCCCAAGCCTTTCAAGCTCTTCCAAGCCTTCTCAACCCTTTTACGCAATAAAAAAAGCACCCCACACAAGGAGTGCTTTCCCATTTCCTCTTATTCCGCCGAAAGGTAGAGCGGATAGAGCGGCTGGCCGCCTTCGTAGATTTCAAATTCGGCCTCCGGGCAAATATCGGCGAGTGCTTTGGCGATCGTTTCCGCTTCTTCTTTCGCAAGATCCGCCCCGTAGTAGAGCGAAACGATTTCTGTCTCCTCTGTCACAATTTCTGCCAAAAGCCTTCGCGCGCAGTCTTGGAAATCCGGCGTCGCGATGATGTCGTGGCCGCGGCTGATGCCCAAGAAATCATCCGTGTGAATGGTGACGTTTCCAATCGTCGTGTCGCGGACGGCGGTCGTAATCTGGCCGGTCGCAACCGTTTCCATCGCCTCTGTCATGGCCTCCTCGTTTTCGCCCGCCGTCTTTTCCGCGTCGAAGACAAGCGCCGCTGCCAAGCCTTCCATCGCGTTCGTCGAGGGGACGATGGTGACGGTCTCGCCCATCAGTTTCTTGATTTGCTTGGCCGCCAAAATGATGTTTTTATTGTTCGGCAAGACGATGTATTTCTCGTAATGCCCGTGCTTAATGACGTCCGAGAGCTCCTGCACGGACGGATTCATCGTCTGCCCGCCGGAGAGGACGTCGGCGCCCAGATTTTGGAAAATATCCATCCAGCCGTCGCCGGAAACGACGGAGAGTATGCCGAGCGGTTTCTTGGAAAACGTGTCCTCGCGGTCTTTATTCGCCTCGAATTGGTCGATCATATTATCACATTTGATGTCGTGGAGCGTGCCCCAATCGGCCGCCATGTCGAGGACGTGGCCGGGGCGCTGGGAATGGATGTGCACGCGGACGAGATTGTCCCCTTCGGCAATGACCATCGATTCACCCCACGCGGTGAGGCGTTTCCTGATTTCTTTGCCCGTCAGCTTGCAGGGCGAGAGGACGAATTGGGTGCAGTAGGGAAATTCTATCGAAAACGATTCGCCCTTCGCTTCCATTTTGGAGAAAAGTGGCGTGACGCTTTCGACTTCGATGTCTTCGGCCTTCCCGGTGAGCCCGTTCAGACAGCCGACCAGGAAATACACGAGGCCTTGGCCGCCGGCATCGACGACATTCGCCTGTTTCAAAATGGGGAGTTGCTCGGGCGTCAAGGAAAGCGCTTCTTCGCCGGCCGCAATGCACGCTTCGAGGACGCGGGAGAAATCCGTTTCCGTGCGGACGACTTCTCTTGTCCCCCGCGCCAAGCCTCTGGCGACGGAGAGAATCGTCCCTTCGACCGGTTGCGAGACGGCGCGATAGGCGTAGAGAATCCCGTATTGGAAGGCTTTTCCCATCTGCGAGCAACTCGCCGTGCGTTTCCCGCGAAGGCCCCGACTGATGCCGTGGATAATCTGCGAGAGGATGACGCCGGAATTGCCGCGCGCGCCCATGATCGCCCCCGTCGCCGCCTTTTCCGCCAGAATCCCGATATTTTCGCTCCCGTCTTCCTCGGCAATCATGCTGTACATCGAGCGTAGGGTATTTAGCATATTGCTCCCCGTGTCGCCGTCGGGTACGGGAAATACATTCAGCCGGTTGATGATTTCATATTTCTTCTCAAACATCTGGTAGGCACCGACCAGCATATTTTTGAAAGCCTGTCCGTCGATTGTCGTATACATACGCACCCCTCCCGTCATTTCGCCCGTTCAAAAATCGCGCCGACCAGCCCCGGGCCCAGATACGCCGCCAGGACGGAATTGGCCGTCGAAAGCGTGATGGGGACATCGGGAAACTCCGCGCGCACCAGCTCCCTAAATTCACGTCCGCCCGCCTCATTCACCACATGGACGATGCCGATCCGCTTGAGCGGCGCGTTTTCCTTCAAATAATTCAGAATGACGGAGAAACCTTTTTTCTGCGTGCGCACCTTGTCGAGCGCGTCCACCTCGTCATCGGCCGTCAGATAAATAATCGGCTTGATTTTCAAAATGCTACCGATAAATCCCGTCGCCCGACCGATACGCCCGCCGCGGCGAAGATATTCAATCGTGTCCAGCATGACGCAGGTCCGCATCCGATACGCCGCTTCCTGCAAGCGGTTTGCAATTTCCTCGAAAGAAAGCCCCTCCTCGATCCATTCCAGCGTATCTTCGATGAGCTCCACCATGCCGATTGCCGTCGTGCGCGAATTGACCACGACCAGATTCTCCCGTCCCGATTGCCGCGCCGCCAGCTGCGCCCCTCCAAAAGTCCCACTGACCGCCGGCGTGATGCAAAGCGCCAAAATCGGATCCGCGGCCGGAATCTCCGCAAACACCTTCAGCCAATCCCCCGTCGAAGGCTGGCTCGTCGTCAAATTTTCCTTCGTCCGCTCGCAATACTCGATCACCTGCTCGACCGAGACATCACTCTCCGCGCGGTACTCCCCCTCATAACGAATCGTAAGCGGCACCACATGCACATTCGGATGCGCGCTCAAAAACTCCGGCGACAAGACCGCCGTACTGTCACTGACGATATGAATCATACGCTCTCTCCTATTCCGCCCGTTTCTCTTCCTCAAATTCGGCCAACAGCGCCTGGTAATCTTCCTCACTGTACCCATTGGCCGCCAAAATGTATTCTTTCAACTTCTTTCGCTCGCACGCCACATTCATCGCCTGCAATTCAAAAGGATCCAAGGAAATCCGCGCCAACATCTCGCCCCTTTTAGAGAATCCGCAAATCCCCTCCCCCACGAGATCCAAGAGCGGCTTGCGGCGGATTTCGGCACAAAACGTCCGAAGAAATTTCTCGCCCTCCGCCGCCATCCGGTCGCGCATCTTCACATACTCCTTCGCCTTGGCCGTCGGAATGCGAAACCCGTCGACCATCGTAAACAAACTGTCATTCTTTTTCATGGAAACCTCTGCTCGTTCCGTTCGTGTATCCATTTTAGGAAACGATTTCTTTTTCATGCATATAATACAGAAATATTATACCATTTCTGAGGC
>CAVHDO010000154.1:0-3257 GCA_963634795.1 Oscillospiraceae bacterium | reverse complement strand
TCGCGGATGTAGAGAGTTTTTCCTTTTTCGGTACCGCTGGCTCGGCCGTACGGCGTCCGGAGTTCTTTCATGGTCGGCGACCATTCGGCGCGGAGACCGAGAGCTTGGGCGAGCGGCATGGCGGGAAGATACAAGTCGTTTCCTTTTTCATACGCATTAAAATTCATTTTCATGCCGCCGAGATAAACCGGGAACACTTTCGCGATGACGTGAGGCGCTCCGTCAGAAGCGCGGATGACCGTTTCAATTTCCGCATCTTCCACGAAGGCATCCACGTCAAAAACCGCCATTTTCTTTCGCACGTCCGCCGCGGTGAGAGGCTGGATGCCATAGCCGTCCGGATAGACGTAGTAAACGACATTGTGATTCGGATCTTGCTCGACAACGACGCGCTCGTAAATGATGTCGACAGGAATGCCTTTCACGATGTGGTCGAAAAGATCCTCCACATCTTTTTCATACATACGCACGCAGCCGTGCGAAGCGTAGTTTCCGATGGACGACGGCGAATTGGTGCCGTGGATGCCGTACGAGCCGCCGAGATCAATCCAGCGGTAGCCGAGCGGATTGTCGGGACCGGAAGGCACCTCGACGTCCGGATTGTCCGGGTCGATCCACGTCGGATTTTTATCCAAGGAAATGACAGTGCGGCGCCCTTGCGGCGTCGGCGACGACGGTTTCCCCGGCGCGATGGGATACATACGAATGCGGACATCGCCTTGGTAGAGCGTCAAAAGACGACTGGCCAAATTGATTTCGATTCGTTTGTTTTCAAAAGCCGGTTTGACGGGCGCGGTCATCACAGGACCTGACGCTTGCGAGGTATAGGAAACGGGCGTCGCTTGTGGGAAAACGCTTCCACTGTCTTGAACGCCGATATTTGCCGCGGAGACGGCACCGGCCGAAAGCAACGCCGCCGCCCAAATGACCGCCCATTTCCATTCTTTCCTGTTTTTCATTTTACAATACCTCATGCCAATGATTGGAAATCCATTTTACAATCTCATCGGAAATCATTTCCGGCAGCCGAATCGTCTCGCCTTCCGTGCAAGCGATGCGATGCCAGCCGTACAGCTCCGCCAATTCTTGGTACGCATCGTAGCATTTTCGCAAATAATCCAGATGGCTCTCATGGATGTCCATGCTCCCGCCCGCTTCGTGCCGCGCTTTCACCAAAGCTTCCGAGACCGAAAGCGGCATATCGAGCAAAAAGACAGCGTCGGGACGCGGCAAGCCGAGATGTTCGTATTCCGTTTCCTCCAGCCACGAAAGAAATTTTCGGCGCTCGGCCGGATTCGTGAGTTTCGTCATCTGGTGCACCATATTGCTCGTCACGTAACGATCCGCAATCACGATGCCGCCCGTTTCGTAAAATTCCTTCCACTTCGTGCGAAAGGATGCGAAACGGTCCACCGCGTACAAAAGCGACGCGGCGTATGCATTGACATCGCCCGGCTCCGTACCGAAATCGCCCGCCAAATACATTTTCACCAAGGCCGACGAATCGCTTTCGTAATCAGGAAACGAAACCCGCCGGACACGCTCTCCCGCCTTCGTCAGTCGCTCGGCCAGCAGCGCGGCCTGCGTCGCCTTTCCGCTCCCGTCGATGCCTTCCAGTACGATTAAATTTCCCTTCATCTCAGCCTCTTTTGGTGTTCCAGCGATTCATCGCTTTGTCGATTCCGACGGCCAACGCATCCTCCACCGCCTTCGCCGTCGATTTTTTTGCCGTTTCCAGTGCTTCGATATCGTCTCCGTACGGCCGCTGCAAGACGTGTTCAATCACCGTGTGTCCGTCTTTCGGATGGCCGACGCCGATACGGAAACGCAAAAAATCTTCCGTGCCCAAATGAGAAATGATCGATTTCAGCCCGTTGTGACCGCCGGCCGAACCTTTTTTTCGGATGCGGATATGTCCCGGCGGCAAATCCAAATCGTCGCACACAATCCAAATATCGGGCGCGTCGATTTTGTAATACCGAGCAATCTCCCCCACCGCTTCTCCGCTCGCATTCATATACGTCTGCGGCTTCACGAGAAGAATTTTTTCGCCGTCCTTCGTGACCGTGGCAATTTGCGCCTTCATAGCATCTTTCCACATCGTGACGCAAAAAGAAGACGCCAAAAGATCCAGCACGTCAAAGCCCATATTGTGCCGCGTGTGCGCGTATTCAGCGCCCGGATTTCCCAGGCCTGCAATCAGTTTCATAAAATTTCCGTTTCTTGTACACAGAAAAAAGAGCGGCCTCGCATGGAAGTTGCTCCCCGTTTTCAGTGTGCGTCTTCAAATAAATCGCTGATGGACACCTCATGGAAAATCCGCATGATGGCCTCGCCCAAGAGCGGAGCCACCGAGACGACCTTCAGCTTGTCCTGCATTTTGTACTCTTCAATCGGAAGCGAATTGGTGACGATGATTTCTTTCAGCGCCGATTCCCGAATCCGCTCCGTCGCCGGGTCCGTCAGAATCGGATGGCACACCGCCGCATATACACCTTTCGCGCCGGCTTCCATGAGCGCCTTCGCCCCCTCGCAAAGCGAGCCCGCCGTATCGACCATATCGTCGACCAGCACGCAGTTTCTTCCTTCGACCGCCCCGATGATATTCATCACCTTCGCGACGCCCGGCTCCGGCCGCCTTTTTTCGATGATGGCAATCGGCGCTTCCACGCGATCCGCCAAATCCCGCGCCCGCGTGACGCCGCCGAGATCCGGAGAAACGACCGTCAAATTTTCCAAACCTTTCGCTTTCACATAGCCCGCCAAAAGCTGCGCCGACGCCAAATGATCGACCGGGACATCGAAGAAACCTTGAATCTGCCCCGCGTGGAGATCCATCGTGACCACACGCGTCACCCCCGCCGTCGACATCAAATCCGCGACAAGCTTCGACGTAATCGGTTCGCGCCCGCGCGTCTTGCGATCCTGCCGCGCATAGCCGTAATACGGGACGACGACCGTGATATGCCGCGCAGAAGCCCGTTTCAGCGCGTCCACCATGATGAGCATTTCCATCAAATTGTCATTCACCGGCGCGCCCGTCGGCTGGATGACGAAAACGTCCTTGCCGCGGACGCTCTCATTAATCATCACCTGGATTTCCCCATTGTTGAAACGCCCGCACATCGCCTTTCCGAGCGGTACCCCGATATAATCGCAAATCTCCTTGGCCAAAGCCGGATGCGCCGTACCGCTGAAAATCTTGAGTCTGGACTCGTCTTCCATCTCCATGCCGTCTCTCCCTCTTCCCCGAAAAA
>CAVHDO010000153.1:0-3343 GCA_963634795.1 Oscillospiraceae bacterium | reverse complement strand
AAGAATGCGTCATGATGTAAAATTTGCGCGTATCGGTGACGTTAGCATTGGCAAGTCCGAGCGGCGGCGCCCCTGAGCGGCGGCGAATTTTGCCCTGGCGGCGGTTTCTTTCTCTTGCAGGGTGAGACCTCTTCGGCCGTTATCCGAGGGGCTCATAGGAATTTTTTCCGAGGCAAGGAAAGCGGTGGCGAGCATAGCGAGCCTATGTAAGCCGCCGCTTGACGCAGCATCGGGAAAAATTCCGAGCCCCTCGGATTCTTCGGCCGAAGAGGCCTCACCCGTCAGTTTCCTTTCTTTCCCGGGAAAGAAAGGAAATGAAGTGCTGTAAGGAGTTCCGGCGGCACGCGCCGTAAATGTCACGCGGCGCAAGCCGCATTTTGCGAAGCAAAATAACCCCCCACCGCAAGGTGCAAAAAAACTCCTCCCACCCAATTCCCCACATAAAAAAAAGAACTGCGAGAAAATGCAAAAGCATTTTCTCACAGCCCTTTTCCCGTCGTTTCCAACATTGGAGAAGTATAAGAAAGCCGAAGCGACGGAAAAATAATCTTCCGCCTCTTCGACGCTTTCCTCAAAAAAAGAAAATTACCGCGTGACCGCTTTCTGTACGGAAGCGGTCAACCCTGCGTGCTTCATCAGCGCCGCGACCTGCTCCCTGAGCTCACGAATCTCCTGCGCCTGCGCCGCGATTTCCTTTTGTTGCGCCGCAATGAGCGCCTCATGCCGGGCATCTGTCGCTTCCAAAGCGTCCACGCGCCGCACCAGCTCCACCGCATTCCAATACGCGCCGGCATTTTTCCCGCGCTGCCCCAGTTTGAAAGAAAGCCCCGCATTCATCATCGGGTCCCCGTTTCCGATCGTACTGCTGAGAGAAACGGTCGTATCCGCATTCGGCTTGAAAAACGCGCCGAGCGCGCCCGCATTCGCATTCTTGTAATGGCCGTAGCCCACCGCGAAGCTCCACTTGTCATTCGGATCGAAACCTTCCGGACGAAGCGCCGCCAGAGCCGCCGCCCCCGCGCCGACTTTATTGATGTCATCGGTCAGCCGGGCGGCCTGATTGTCCATCGCCTGCAACGCGTCATACACCGTGCCGCCCGTCACAAGTCCCGTATTCCCCGCTTCGACTTTCCCATCCTTCTTGACGGCAAGGCCATTTTCATTTACGGTGAGATCCGCCGTATCGTACTTGACGGAAATCACATTGGTCGCCGAAACGCTGATGGTTCTGTTGTCGCCGGTATACGACCCGGTGCTGCCGCCGCTCGATCCGACTTTGATTTGAAACGCCGTCTCTCCTTTATTCGTCAGCACCGTGACAATCCCATTACTGTCAGCCGAATACGGTGTATACCCGGTAATCGCCCCGGACGTATCTTTTATCGCATTCGCACTCACCAGCTGCCCATATGTCGCCGCGTCATGATTATCCACGCCGTCCGCCACATTCGTCAGGCGGGAGAATTTATCGGTTTCATAATTGTACAGCTCATATCCCGTGCTCTGTACACTGTTGTACTTAATGGCCCCATCTTCCTCTTCTTTATAATACCATCCGCTGAAATCTCCTTTTTTATGGCCAAAGGAAACGGTCGCCGTTTTCGTACCGTCTTCCGCTGTCTCCACAGCCGCGGTCGCCGTGGACTCCGCTCCGATGGCGACGGCATCCACGGCGGAAGAATTCGCCCACTGTCCGAGCGCCAATGCATTTGTCTCCGATGCCGTCCCATATCCGCCGAGGACATTGGCGCCGTCCGCTGTCGCCTGCGCGAAATACCCGGACGCAAAAGATTTGGCACCGTCCGCAGTCGCCGAGCTTCCCAAAGCGATGGCGTGCTCTCCTTCCGTCGTCGCCGTATTCCCCATTGCAATGGAATTGGCACTTTTCGCTTTGGTCGAATTCCCAATGGCCACGGAATTGATTGCATTCGCCGTCGCAAACCCTACGGCCGTAGCATATCCTGCTTTCGCCTGCGCATAATTCCCGACCGCCGTCGCATTCGTACCCAATGCATTTGCACTCTGCCCGACAGCGACCGTACCCTCCCCGGTTGCCTTAGAAGAATCACCAATCGCTACATTCCCCCACTGCGACGCAGACGCGGAACTTCCTATCGCCACCGCAGACTCACCGGCCGCCGAAGCCTTATAGCCAAATGCCAATGCAGATGACCCGGCCAAAGATGCGCCGGCCAATTTCAAATTGGTTGCCTGCAAATAATTGTACACGCCCAATGTCGTGGCAAGGACGGAATTACTCTTGGAATTAATTGCACCCGTCGAAACAGAAATCGTATAATTCCCGTCAGTATCTGTCGTCGCTTTGACAGCACCCGATCCACTGATTGTCATTTCCGTAAAACCAATATCAACGTCCCCATTCTCTTGCTTCGTTACCGTAATCCGACCCTGCCCATTGATTAAATCACCATCACTCATAGCTCCCGATCCACCGGCCAGCACCGATGACGGCACACCAAAAGAGCCCAGAGCCAAAGCAACCAAGGCCGACAATACGCCAATTCTTCTACTGTTTTTCATGTTCTACTCCTCCAACGCAAAAACATGGATTAAAAGGGAGAATCGACGAAGCCATCCATTGCCAACATTTTGCTTCGCAATCCTCTCATTAAAATCTTACCCCCCCCCCATTTTTGTCAAGAGGTTTTTTGTGCTTTTCTCATTGTTTTATCATTGAAATTTTTTATAAGAGAGAATGTAAAAAAGGCGTGGCTGAATTTGTGCTTAGCTTTTTCGGCGTTTGTGCGGAGAGATTTCTGGTGATAGAGATGAGAGGCACAGCTGATGTCTATTTTTCTTTTATGGCATTTGTGCGGAAGGCTTTCTGCTGATAGAGATGAGGGAGCACAGCTGATGAATGGTTTGCTTTTGGGGCAGACAGGGGAACCAGTGCACAGTACACAGTGCACTGGTTAGGGTGCTTGGCTTTTTACGTCAGACGCAAGATAACCGTTCTCCGTGAACCGTGAACCGGACATGAAGACTTTGTGCTTCATGGGATATATATACGGTAAACGGATAACGGATAACGGCTTTTTTGCGTCAGGCGGGATAAAGACGTCAGACGGTCAGACGTCAGACGTCAGATTTTAGCGGTGTCGCTTCGCGACATTTTTATATGCGCCTTCGGCGACCCATCATCCGGCGCTTCGCGCCACCTTCCTCCAAAGGAAGGCTAAAGCTGTAGCGGCCTCCGGCCGCATTTGTTTTATTAAAATCGCGCGGAGCGCGCACCGATTAGCCTCCTTTTGAAAGGAGGTGGCGCGAAGCGCCGGAAGATAGAGTGCCTCGCAGAGGCACAATTTCAGCTGTAACGTGCAGA
>CAVHDO010000152.1:0-3437 GCA_963634795.1 Oscillospiraceae bacterium | reverse complement strand
AAAATGCGGCGGAGTCGCCACCGATCAAGCCTTCCTTTGGAGGAAGGTGGCGCGAAGCGCCGGATGATGGGTCGCCAAAGGCGCAATATAAAAATGTCGCGGAGCGACACCGCTAAAGTCTGACGTCTGAAGTCTGACCATCTGACGTCTCACTCCTGCCTGACAAAAAAGCCGTTATCCGTTATCCGTTTACCGCTTCTCACGATTCATGAAAAGCAAGCTCCTCATGCCTGGTCCACGGTTCACGGTCAACGGAGAACGCCCGTCTGACAAAACAGCCGAGCACGCCACCCTATGCACTGTGCACTTTCTCCCTCCTGCCGCCAAAGCCAAGCAAAGAAACGGCTAGGCCTCTCTTCCCTCTTCCCTCCCCTGTATTATAGCACGAAATGAACGCAAAAAACGGAAACGAAAAATTTTATTTGCAATCGGAAAAGAAATGTGATATTATTTCCCCATCGCTTTTTCCTAAAAGGGAGTAGCCCTCGAAACAAAGTCAACATACTAGTCGGGCGACCGATTTGGCTGTTTTAACCAGGCGAGACTTTTAGGCATTCATGAGACCTTGCGGTCTTGGCGAATGCCGGAGTCTCTTTTTTTGTATTCCGCATTCCCCGCAAGGCCTCCTATTTGTCCCAAGGAGGTTTTTTATGCTTGATTTCATCAGTGCCAATTTCAGTCCCTCGATGGTCGCCTTTATCAGCGCGTTCCTCTTCGTCGTGCTGGCGGAGATGGGCGACAAGACGCAGCTTTTGGCGATTGCGTTTGCGACGAAATATCCGTGGAAGACGGTCATGATTGCCATCACGGCGGCGACGGCGGCGAATCATCTTTTCGCGGTGATTGTCGGCGACTGGATCACGAATTACGTTTCCATGGAATGGATCCAGATCGCGGCGTCGATTTCCTTTATCATTTTCGGTCTGTGGACGATTCGCGGCGACACGATTTCGGAAGACGATCAGAAGGCGCGGTACAAGAGTGCTTTTTGGACGGTCGCGATGGCGTTTTTCATTGCGGAAATGGGCGACAAGACGCAGCTGGCGACGATCACGCTCGCGGCGCAATTCCACACGGTGCTGCCGGTGTGGTGCGGGACGCTCCTCGGGATGATCATCGCGGACGGCTTCGGCATCATCGTCGGGACGGTCCTCGGGAAACGGATTCCGGAGAAAACGATCAAATGGATCGCGGCGATTGTTTTCATCCTCTGCGGCGTGTGGGGGCTGTGGGATTGTCTTGGTTGATGCTTTGTTTGTGATTGGCTGTTTGCTCAGGCGGGATTGAGTAGTGCACAGTGCACAGTACACAGTGCATAGGCTGGCGTGCTTGGCTGTTTGCACAGGCGCGAGATAGCCGGGAGCTTGGAGCCGGGAGTGCGTCTCATGGTGCTTGAGACGTCAGACGGTCAGACTTCAGACGTCAGATTTTAGCGGTGTCGCTTCGCGACGATTTTTATAAAAGGCTTGGAGGGGATTTCCTTTTCGGGCCTTTTTTGTTGCTTAGCTACAGGGAGAAAATTTTCAGGGCGAAAATTTCCGCGCTGCTATACAAGCTTTTTCAAGCCGGTACCGGGGCTGAGAATAAGCAAGGACGAAAAAAGTCCCGTGCCGAAACCCTAAGCCTTATCAAGCCGGTCGAAAAGGAAATGATGGGAAAGGACGCGAAAGCTTTCGGCACCATTTCAAGCCTTTTCAAGCCGATACCAAAGCAGAGAATGAGAAAGGATGAAAAAATTTCCGCGTCGCTATACAAGCCTTCTAAACCTTCACACCCACAAAGGAATTCTCCTCAAAGAATGATATAATGAAAGAAATTGCGTTTTCAAAGGAGGGGCATATGTTACGACTTCGGGAGGAGCGGCAGCGGTATCGGTATCCGTCGCGGCGGGCGGTGGTGTATGCGGAGCGCGGGATGGTGTGCACGGCGTCCCATTTGGCGGCGCAGGCGGGGCTTTCGATGTTGCGCGCCGGGGGAAACGCGGTGGACGCGGCGATTGCGACGGCGATTTGTCTCACGGTGGTCGATCCGGTATCGAATGGGATTGGCAGCGACGCTTTCGCCATCGTGTGGATGAAAGACGAAATGTTCGGATTGAATGCGAGCGGCTGGGCGCCGGCGGGGATTTCGGCGGAGGCGGTGCGCGCGCGGGGACACAGAGACATGCCGAAGCGCGGCTGGATTCCGGTGACGGTCTCGGGCGCTCCGGCGGCGTGGGCGGCGCTCTCGCGGCGTTTCGGGCGGCTTCCCTTCGCGGCGCTTTTTGAGCCGGCGATAGCGTACGCGCGGGACGGATTTCCCGTATCGTCCTTCGTGGCTGCGGAGTGGAAAAAAGAATTCGACGAGCTCTCGCGGCACAAAGGCGATCCGGCATTCGCAGGCTGGTTCGACACATTCACGAAAGAGGGGCGGCCGCCGCGCGCCGGGGAGCGGATGCGCCTCCCGGATCACGCGCGGACGCTTTCGCGGCTGGCAGAAACGGAATGCGAGGCCTTTTGCCACGGGGACATTGCGGAGGCGATCGATCGCTTTTCACGGGAAACGGGCGGTTTCATCCGCAAAGAAGACTATGCGGCGTGGCAGCCGGAATGGGTGCAGCCGCTGTCCCTTTCCTATCGCGGCCATGAGGTGTGGGAACTCCCGCCGAACGGGCACGGCATCGTCCCGCTCACGGCGCTGAATATCCTGAAAGGTTTTCGTTTCACGGAGCGGGAGAGCGCGGAGACGCTGCACCGGCAATTTGAAGCGATGAAAATGGCCTTCGCGGACGGAATGCATTTTGTGTCGGATCCCGCGTACATGAAAATCTCGCCGGAAGCGCTTTTGTGCGAGGAATACGGCGCGGCGCGTCGGGCGGAGATCGGGGAAACGGCGAAGGAGCCGCGCCACGGCGATCCGTCCTGCGGCGGGACGGTGTACCTGGCGACGGCGGACGGCGAAGGAAATATGGTGTCCTACATCCAGAGCAATTATTGCCAATTCGGCAGCGGCATCGTCATTCCGGGGTACGGCATCGCGCTTCAAAATCGCGGCATGAATTTCTCGCTCGACCCGGCGCACGTGAATGTCCTCGCGCCGCACAAGCGGACGTACCACACCATCATCCCCGGATTTTTGACGCGCGAAGGCCGCGTCGTGGGACCTTTCGGCGTGATGGGCGGCTTCATGCAGCCGCAGGGTCATTTGCAAGTGGTGACAAACGCGCTGGATTTCGGGATGAATCCGCAGGAAATATTGGACGCGCCGCGCTGGCAGTGGACGGGCGGCCTGCATTTCGATGCGGAACCGGGCATTCCGCTTTTCGTCATTGAGGAACTCCGAAGCCGCGGGCACCGCATCACCATCTCGGATGACATGTCGCTATTCGGACGCGGCGAAATCATCTGGCGGACGGAAGACGGCGTCCTCTGCGGCGCGACGGAGCCGCGGGCGGATGG
>CAVHDO010000151.1:0-3482 GCA_963634795.1 Oscillospiraceae bacterium | reverse complement strand
CCTTATTGGAGGAAGGTGGCCCGAAGGGCCGGATGATGGGACGCCGAAGGCGCAAATATAAAAATGTCGCGAAGCGACACCGCTAAAATCTGATGTCTGATGTTTGATAGTCTGACGGCTTGATATCCGCTGTCCTCCAAGTCAAGCAACGCGCAAGGAGGCCCGCCTGTGCAAAATTCGCCGGTGCCGCGTCAATAAAAGTTAGCAGTGAGTAGTGAGCAGTTAGCAGTGCAGGTACGCGCTTCGCGCATTTTTTTATATAGCGAGAACCACAAACGCCTCAAAAGCCAAGCAGGAAAAAAACCAGCCAACTGCTAATTGCTCATTGCTAATTGCTAACTGTCGATCCCTGGCGGCGGTTTCTATCCTTTGCTTCGTTTCCTTTCTTTTCACGGAAAAAAAAGGAAATGAAGTGCTGTAAGGAGTTCCGCGGGGAAGCTCCCCACATGATTTCAAATAAAAAGAGCCGCGAAAAAATGAAAATCATTTTTCACAGCCCCTTCTATATTTCATTTGCTTTTTTTTTCATTTTGTTATACAATGAGCCCATTATACGGCAACGTCGGCAGAGGTCGGCGGACAGCGGGATACGGAAAACCCGAGGATAGTAGGATAGCAGGGCCGTATGGAATTTTTTTATCCGGGAGGATGAGTAGCATGGAAGCAAGACAACTGAAGAAAGTATTGGCGGCAGGTTTGGCAGGTCTGGCTCTGACGGGCGCGTTGGCGGGTTGCGGAAGCGATTCGAAAGACGCGGCGGCGGGCGGAAAGAAGAAAGTGGGGATCGTGCAAATCGTGCAGCACCCGGCCCTTGATGAATCGAACAAGGGCTTTCTTGATGCGCTGAAGAGTCGCGGGCTTTTGGACAAGGTCGAAATCGATCAGCAAAACGCGCAGGGGGATCAATCCAATTTGCAGACGATCGCGAATCGTTTCGTTTCCGGGAAATACGACTTGATTGCCGCGATTTCCACACCGGCGGCGCAGGCGATGGCCAATGCGACGAAGGACATTCCCATCGTGTGTACGGCGATTGCCGATTTTGAAAATGCCAAGCTGATGGGCAAGGAGTCGGCGCCGGACGGCAATGTGACGGGGACGCACGACCGCGGGCCGCTGGATAAGCAGGTGGCGCTCATTCGGGAGATTCAGCCCGATTGCAAGACCATCGGGATTTTGTACAATTCGAGTGAAATCAATTCGGTCATTCAGGCCAAGCGCCTCCGCGATATTTGCGAGCCGCTCGGTATTTCCGTCAAGGAGCTCACGGTCAATTCGGTGAATGACGTGCAGCAGGTCGCGGAAGCTTTTATCGGAAACGTGGATGCGATTTTCGTCCCGACGGACAATGTGGTCGCTTCATCCATTCCGAATTTGATGGCGATTGCCGAAAAAGGAAAAATTCCCGTTTACGGCGCGGAAGCGGGTCATGTCCGGAGCGGCGCTTTCGCTTCCGAATCGATCAGTTTCTACGATATCGGCGTCGGTGCGGGAAATATGGCCGCCGATATTTTGGAAGGAAAGAAGACAGTGAAAGAGTTGCCGGTCGTCGGTGCCGACAGCTCGAAACTGTACATCAATCGACATGAGATGGAGACTTTGGGAATTTCCGTCCCGCAATCCGTACTGGATCGGGCGGAGATTATCTGAGAATTGAAACGGCAGGAGATGGAAGATGTTTGATTTGGCGATGTCCACCGTGGCGCAGGGGCTGATGTGGTCCATTCTGGCGCTGGGTGTATTTCTGTCATTCCGCGTGCTCGACGTGCCGGATATGACTTGCGAAGGGAGCTTCCCCTTGGGAGGCGCTATCGCGGCGACGATGATTGCGGCCGGCGGCTCACCCTGGCTGTCGCTCTTGGCCGGCGCGGCGGGCGGTATCATCGCGGGTGCTGTGTCCGGCGTCTTGTACACGAAACTTAAAATTCCGGCGATTTTGGCCGGGATTCTCAGCATGATTGCGCTCTATTCCATCAATTTGCACATCATGGGGAAGGCGAATATTTCCCTTCTGCGCACGGATACCGTTTTTTCTTTGACGGGAAACGCGCTCTCCTTGGGAAACGGGGCGGCGGCCTTCGTCTTGCCGGCGGTTCTCGTGCTCGCCATCGTGTTGGTGATTTATTGGTTTTTCGGCACGGAGCTTGGGATGTGTATTCGTGCGACGGGCTACAATGTGGCCATGATGCGCTCGCAGGGCGTCAATACGGACAGCATGATCATTTTAGGGCTCTCCATTTCCAATGCTTTGATCGGTCTTTGCGGTGCTCTCGTCGCGCAGAATAACGGCTTTGCGGATGTCGGCATGGGCATCGGGACGATTGTGATTGGGCTCGCTTCCGTGATTATCGGTGAAGTTATTCTCGGTGTGAATTCGTTCAAAGAGTCGCTCGTCGCCGTGATTATCGGCTCCGTCATTTACCGTATTGTTATCGCAACCGTGCTTTTCATGGGTATGCCGCCGAACGATTTGAAACTCTTCACGGCGGTTCTCGTCATGATTGCGCTCGCGTTGCCGATGATCAAAGAGAATTTGCAAATGGGAAAGGTGGGCTGATTATGCTGAAAATCACACATATCAGTAAGACCTTTTTCAAAGGCACGCAGAATGAAAAGAAAGCGCTCATCGACGTTTCCTTGACGCTGAATGACGGCGATTTCTGCACGGTGATCGGAGGAAACGGCGCCGGGAAGTCGACGCTCTTAAATTCCATCGCGGGCGTCTTTCCGCCGGATTCCGGCACGATTGAGCTCGACGGCAAGGACATCACGCGCGTCAGCGAGCACAAACGCGCGAAATATATCGGCCGCGTCTTTCAGGATCCGATGAAGGGCACGGCCGCCGGGATGCAGCTGGAGGAAAATCTCATCATCGCGGCGCGGCGCGGCGAATCCCGTCGCCTTCGCTGGGCGTTTGGGAAAAACGATCAGGAAAATTTCCGCGCCATGCTCAAACGCCTCGACCTCGGTCTGGAGGATCGCCTCCAATCCCGCATCGGCCTTTTCTCCGGCGGCCAGCGCCAGGCCGTGACGCTCCTCATGGCGACGCTCAAAAAGCCGGATATCCTCCTCCTGGACGAACCGACGGCGGCGCTCGATCCGAAAACGGCGGACAAAGTGCTCTGCGCGACGGACGACATCATCCGCGAGCAGAAACTCACGGCGCTCATGATTACGCACAATATGCGCGACGCGATTCGCTACGGCAACCGCCTCATCATGATGAGTAGCGGCCAAGTCATCGCCGATTACAGCGCGGAAGAAAAGGAAAATCTCACCATCGAGATGCTTCTCAAGAAATTTGAGGAAACATCTGCCGAGGTGAGCGATCGGATTGTGCTTGGAAACTGAGCCGAGAGCCGAGAGGAAATGTGTTTCGTTTTCTCTCGGCTCTTTTTATCTGAAATCATGCGGGGCATTTCCCCACAGAACTCCTTACAGCACTTCATTCTCTTTCTTCCCCGGGGAAGAAAGAGAACGAA
>CAVHDO010000150.1:0-3483 GCA_963634795.1 Oscillospiraceae bacterium | reverse complement strand
CCGGCCAAAATCCCGGCTGACCGGCGCCCGGTTTCGTCAAATCGTAGCGGACGCGATTTCCGCAGCGCGTGCAGCGGACGGCGCCTTTCTGCGCTTTGATTTGGCTGTCGAAAAGAGTCAGGCGCGTCCCGCAATTCGGACAAATGATCGTGAAATTCATGCTGTTTCCTCAAATTGATTTTGTTGTACAAAAAAGAGTTGTGAAAACAAAGTAAGTTACAAAGAATTTTTATACTGAATGGAATGTCGCCATTTGCGCGTTGCTTTGCTATAGAATCGCAAAGCAATGCGTAAGGAGGCCCGCCTGTGCAAAATTCGCCGGTTTCGCGTCGTCATTGTAGAAAAAAGCAAAGAACCTCCGGGGCGCCGACGCGTCTCGCAGCCTTAAGTGGCAAGCATGCGTCATGAAGTAAAAGTTTCGTGAACAGGTGACGTAAGCATTTAAGGCTGAGCGGCGGCGCCCCATGAGCCGAGGCGAATTTTGCCCTGGCGGCGGTTTCTTTCCTTTGCTTCGTTTCCTTTCTTTCCCGGGAAAGAAAGGAAATGAAGTGCTGTAAGGAGTACCGTGGGGAAACTCCCCGCGTGATTCCAGATAAAAAGAGCCGTGAAAAAATGAAAATCATTTTTTCACAGCTCCCTCTTTGTCTGTCTTATGCGCGGGTGACTTTCCCGGAACGAAGGCAACGAGTGCAAACATTCATTTTTTTCGCTTCGCCGTCGACGATGACGCGCACTCTTTGAATATTCGGTTTCCAGGTTCTTTTTGTTTTCAGGTGAGAATGGGATACATTCATACCGGTAGCCGTTTTCTTCCCGCAAGCTTCACAATAATTGGCCATCTGCCACACCTCCTTATACGTTTTTCGTGATTCGCAACGTAGATACTATATCATAAATTCCCGTACGTGGCAAGAAAAAGGCATTGGGTGACAGCTTACGAAAAATTGATATAAGAGGAAATAAAGAAATCGGATGTTTCCATCGGGAAGAGAATGGAAATATTATCTTAGGCAGGCGCGGCGCGTTGCGTGATTTGTGATACAATAGAAAAAAGAAATGAAACGGAGAAAATGCATTTTCGGCGCGATGGGAGGCGAGAGATTTGAAGCTGGCGGATAAGGTGACGGCGATCAAGGGCGTTGGGATCAAAATGGCGGATAAATTGGCGCGGCTGGGAATTTTTACAGTGGCGGATTTGCTTTCCTGTTTCCCGCGGAAATATCAGGATTGGTCACGGATTGCGCCGATGGATGCGTTGCCTCTGGACGAGGACGCCGCGGTGCATGGGCAGGTTTTCGATGTGCGAGAAATTCATCCGAGGCCGCAACTGTCGATTTTGAATGTGACGATTTCGGACGGGCGCGGCGTCGTGGTGCTCGTGTATTTCAATCAGCCGTGGCGGCGCTCGGAATTTCGGCGCGGGGACTGGATTTTGGCGTACGGTCATCTGGAGTATCAATACCGAAAATGTCAAATTTCCAACGCGGACATTGAGCACGTCACGCCGGAAAATTTGCAGCATTTCAGCAAATTGGTGCCGATTTATCCGTTGACGGAGGGGCTCACGCTTTCGCGAATGCAGGAAACGGTGAAGCTGGCGCTTTCAGGCGTGGAGGATTTGACGGAAAATTTGCCGCCGCGTGTGTTGATTGAAAACCGGCTCATGGGGCGGCGCGAAGCCTACGAATCGATGCATTTCCCGAAAACGTGGACGGAGCGGCAGGCGGCGCGGCGGCGAATGGCGTTTGAAGAATTGTTTTTCATGCAGGCAGGGATTTTCTTGTTGCGCCGGAAACGGGAAGCGGGGCGCCACGGCATCAAATGCAGTCCGTCGGGCGAGCTGGTCGAGCGGGTGCGGCGCGCGATGCCGTTTACTTTGACGCCCGATCAGGCGCGCGCGTTTCGAGATATTGAGGACGACATGGAGGGGCTCGTGCCGATGCAGCGGCTCATTCAGGGCGATGTCGGCAGCGGGAAGACGGCGGTCGCGGCGATGGCGATTGCAAAAATGGCGGAAAACGGTTTCCAGTCTGCGCTCATGGTGCCGACGGAAGTTTTGGCGCATCAGCATTACAAGACCTTTTGCGAATTTTATAAAAAACTTCCGATTCGTGTGGGCATCTTGACGGGTGCGACGAAGGGTGCGGAGCGGGCACAAATTTTGCAGGAACTCGCGGCGGGTGATTTGGAGCTTTTGATCGGCACGCACGCTCTGATCGAAGATCCGGTGGTGTTCGCACATTTGGGATTGGTGATCACGGACGAGCAGCATCGTTTCGGCGTCCGGCAACGGGAAGCTTTGGAAACGAAGGGGACGGCGCCGCATACGCTTGTCATGACGGCGACGCCGATTCCGCGGACGATGGCGCTTTCGGTGTACGGCGATTTGGATGTGTCGGCGATTCGCGGGATGCCGCCGGGTCGAATGCCGGTGAAAACGTATGCGGTGGGGCCGGATATGCGCGAGCGCGTCTTGCGTTTCCTCGGAAAGGAAATGGATGCGGGCCATCAGGTCTATGTCGTCTGCCCGCTCGTGGAAGAGAGCGAGAAACAGGATTTGGCGGCGGCGACGAAGGTGTACGAAGAGCTTTGCCGGCGGTTTCCCGAAAAAACGTGCGGGCTGGTGCACGGGCGCATGAAGGACAGGGAGAAACAGGATGTGATGGAGCGCTTTTCGCGCGGGGAGATTTCTCTTTTGACGGCGACGAGCGTCATCGAAGTGGGCGTGAATGTGCCGAATGCGACGATCATGTTCGTGTACGGCGCGGATCGCTTTGGCCTCTCGCAACTTCATCAGCTTCGCGGGCGCGTGGGGCGCGGCACGGCGCAGTCGTATTGCATTTTGTACACGGAAAACAGAAGCGAACAGACGCAGACGCGCCTTTCTGTCATGTGCGAGGTCTCGGATGGATTTTTGCTCGCCGAAAAAGATTTGCTCTTGCGCGGCAGCGGCGAATTTTTCGGCTATCACCAGCACGGTCTCCCGGATTTGCACGCGGCGGACATTATCCGCGACCTGCCGATTCTGGAAGAAGCGAGGCGCGCGGCGAGGCGAGAAATTTCCGCCGGCTTCGATTGCAAAAAAGAATTGTCCGAGCGTTTCGGCGGGACATTTTTTGAACGTATTTATCATTGAGAAAGGGGTTGTGAAAAAATGATTTTCATTTTTTCATGGCTCTTTTTATGTGGGATTATGCTACTTCGTAGCATGCGCCTTTCGGCGCAGGTCATGCGGGGAGTTTTCCCACAGAACTCCTTACAGCACTTCATTTCCTTTCTTTCCCGGGAAAGAAAGGAAACGAAGCAAAGGAAAGAAACCGCCGCCAGGGCAAGACAGTTAGCAGTTAGCAATGAGTAATTAGAAGTTGGCCGAGTTTTTTTCTTGCTTGTTTTTTGAGGCGTTTGTGGTTCTCGCTATATAAAAAAATGCGCGAAGCGCGTACCTGAACTGCTAACTGCTCACTACTCACTGCTAACTTTTAT
>CAVHDO010000149.1:0-3485 GCA_963634795.1 Oscillospiraceae bacterium | reverse complement strand
AGGAGAAAACTATGTACGACTACCTCATCATCGGCTCCGGCCTCTTCGGCGCCGTCTTCGCACGCGCGGCAAAAGATGCCGGAAAGAGCGTTCTCGTTTTGGAGAAACGCGATCATGTTGGCGGGAATATTTACACTGAGACCGTCGAGGGTATTCATGTTCATCGCTACGGACCGCATGTTTTCCACACGAATTTGAAACACGTCTGGGACTACGTGAATCGATTCGCCGAATGGAACCGTTTCACCAATTCTCCCGTCGCCAATTTCCACGGGAAACTGTATAGCCTCCCTTTCAATATGTACACCTTCAATCAAATGTGGGGCGTCGTGACACCCGAAGAGGCCGCGGCGAAAATCGAAGAGCAGCGGCGCGCTTCCGGTATCACTGAGCCGAAAAATCTCGAAGAGCAGGCTATTTCCCTCGTCGGCACCGATATTTACGAGACACTCATCAAAGGATACACCGAGAAACAGTGGGGCCGTCCCTGCACCGAGCTCCCCGCCTTCATCATTCGCCGCCTCCCCGTGCGCTATACCTTCGACAATAATTATTTCAATGCCCTCTACCAAGGCATTCCCATCGGCGGCTACACGAAAATGGTCGAGCGAATTTTTGACGGTGTCGAAGTCAAGACCGGCATCGACTACCTCGCGGACAAAGAGCATTGGAATCGGCAGGCGAAAAAAATCATCTACACCGGTCCTATCGACGCCTATTTCAATTATTGCAGGGGACCATTGGAGTACCGCAGCGTCCGTTTTGAGACAGAGACCTTGGATATTCCGAATTTCCAAGGGGATGCGATTGTGAATTACACCGACCGCGAGATCCCATGGACAAGAATCATCGAGCATAAATGGTTTGAATTCGGAAAAGACGAAGCAGGAAACGACATCCCGAAGACGGTCATCAGCCGCGAATACAGCCACGAATGGAAACTCGGTGAAGAGCCGTATTATCCCGTCAATGACGAGAAAAATACAGCTCGTTACGAAGAATACAAAGCGCTCGCGGAAAAAGAAGAAAACGTCCTCTTCGGCGGCCGCCTCGGGGAATACAAATATTATGACATGGATGCGGTGATTGATTCGGCGTTGAAAGCGGCGGAAAAGCAGTTAGCAATGAGCAGTGAGCAGTGAGCAGTGGATAGTGCACAGTACACAGTACACAGTACACAGGCCTGCTGAGTTTTTGGCTCTATGTGAGTTGTACAGTTTTGTCGGGGCGCCTTCTAAAGATGGTTTCATCGGTACATGTTTCGCGTGATTTTATAAAAATGCGGCCGGAGGCCGCCACCGATTTAGCCTTCCTTATTGGAGGAAGGTGGCGCGAAGCGCCGGATGATGGGATGCCGAAGGCGCAATATAAAAATGTCGCGAAGCGACACCTTTGAAATCTGATATCTGACCGTCTGATGTCTGACGTCTCGTTTTCTATGTGTATCCCAAAGCTAAGCATGAATCTCTGCCTTCGAGTGTTTCCTTTTCGCAGCTTTTCAGCCGGATGTGGTAAAATAAGGACAACAGCGGAGCAGAAATGCATTGATGTTAGCGCGGAGCGGTGATTGATTCGGGAGAAACGGAATGAGCCTGCAAGATTATGCCATTTTGGGAAACCACGGAAACTATACGACATTTCATTTTCGAAATGATACCATTCGTTTCCGGACATCCGCACGCCTGGAGCGGTATACGCAGGTTCTGGAATGGGATTACGGCTATCTCGTCGTCATGGCAAAATATCAAAATATCGGAGAAGTAGAAGAATATATCGATTTGCTTCCGATCTTGGATCGGCTGAATTATGATGTACATTCATTTTTATTACCTATTAAGGAGGTCAGGATTGAAAATGCTGTCTGATATTAAAACCACTGATTCTCTTAATGTTTTTTGATAATATGAGATGAGCCGGGATTTATGTATTGCCGATGGCGCACAAATGATATACAATGTGTATAGAGGTGATTAAAGTGGCAAAAACAGCGAATATCAATATCCGTATTGAACCGGAAGTAAAGGCACAGGCCGAAGTTTTATTTTCTTCTTTTGGGATTTCGGTCAGTGATGCGGTGAATATTTTCTTGCGAAAGGCTCTGATGGATGGAGGGATTCCTTTTTCGGTCAAGACACGGCGGTTTAATGCGGAGACGGAAGCGGCTATGACGGAGGCCAGAGAAATCGCGGTGGGGAATATAGCGGCAAAACGTTACAAGTCAGCTGCAGAATTGATGAAAGATGTGGATGCGGATGAAGTATGAGCTTGTAGCGACGTCTCATTTTCGGAAAGACATGAAGCGTCTGAAAAAGCAAGGACTTCCGCTTGAGGAGCTTCTTTCGGTGCTTGATCAATTGCTGGACGGAGAAGAATTGCCATCCCGGTATCGAGATCATGCTTTGGTTGGGAAATATACGGGATTTCGGGAATGCCATATCAGGCCGGATTGGCTCTTGATTTATATGGTAAGTGAAAAAGAATTGATACTGACAGCATCACGTACGGGAAGTCATTCAGAGCTGTTATAGTGCCGGATAGGGTTGTCAAAAGTCATATAAAATTGTCGTGAAGCGGCGCTATGAAAAAATGGCCGTGATGCATGGTGTCTCGATTTTCACTATTGGGTGTACGGTTCCCTTCTGCTTTGGTAAAATGAGATAAAATTGACTATAAGAAAATCGAAAAAGAGGAAGGTTGCATGGACGATACGACACTGAAAAAGCGGATTGTCATTTTGATTGCCGCTCATAAAAAATATTGGATGCCCGACGATCCCGTTTACTTGCCTCTCCATGTGGGGAAAGCCGGGAAAAGCGAATTGGGATTTGCGGGCGATGATACCGGGGACAATATTTCTGAAAAAAACGCAAACTATTGCGAGTTGACCGGTCTCTATTGGGCTTGGAAAAATTTGGACGCGGATTATATTGGCCTTTGTCACTATCGGCGCTATTTTACAAGAAAAGAAGCTCATGACATCGAAGGGAAACGGCGGGAAATTTTGACCGGCGAAGAATGGGCGGCGCTCCTTTCGGCGCATCCCGTCATTGTGCCGGGAAAACGAAAATACTATATCGAGACCAATCGTTCGCATTACAACCATGCCCATCCCGCGATTGGATTGGATGAGACCGAGCGAATCATCCGCGAAAAATATCCGGAGTATGACGAAGCTTTTCAGAAAGTCATGCAAAGGACTTGGGCGCATATGTTCAATATGTTCGTCATGCGTCGCGATTATTTTGACGCGTATATGACATGGCTCTTTGATATTCTCTTTGAACTGGAGGAGCGCGTGGACGTTGCCGGTTGGGATACTTTTCAGCAAAGGATGTGCGCTTTCGTCCCCGAGCTTCTTCTCGATGTCTGGCTCGAAACCAATCATATTTCCTATGCTGAGCAAAATGTGAGTTTCATGGAGAAACAGAATTGGCTGAAAAAAGGTGGGTTGTTTTTGAAACGGAAATTGGTGGGGAAATAAATAG
>CAVHDO010000148.1:0-3493 GCA_963634795.1 Oscillospiraceae bacterium | reverse complement strand
GCCGGTTTCTTTGGCGCGGAGGCGGACGGATTCGTATTCCGGATAGCCGCGGCAGTAGCCGTCATGGAGAACGCATTTCACGTCAATGTCTCCGTAGGGCGTCGCGACGGAAATTTCCTTTCGCGGCAGGACGGACCGCGTCACGGCTCTCTCACGAATGCCGATGGTCGTCGTTTCTTTGAATAAAATTTCCTCCAAAATTTCTTTTTTCTCGCGATCGCAGAGGATGGTGAGCTCCCAGGCCGGCCGTCCTTTTTTCATGAAAATGGGCGCGAAATGGACGTCGCGCGCGCCCGCTGCCAAGAGGCATTCCGCCGCGTAGCCGAGCGTTTCTCCCGTCGCGTCGTCGATGTCCGTCACGAGCTCTATGATGTCTTCTCCCGCGTCATCCGCCGGCGCAATCAGCATCGCTCGAAGGAAACCGGGACGCTCTGTGTACGCGCGTTTCCCGGCGCCGCATCCGATTTTTTCCACGGTGAAACGAGCAGGCAGCGCGTCCTTTGTCCGAAGAGCCGCCGCGATGGCCGCGCCCGTCGGCGTGACAAATTCGCCCATGACGTCCATAATCTGCAGCGGCAATCCGTACGCTTCCGCGATATTCGCCGTCGCGGGGACGGGGACGGGAAGCACGCCGTGCTGGCAGCGGACGGTGCCGCGCCCTTCACAGAGGACGGGAATGCAGACGTCCGTGATGCCGAGATTGTCGAAACAGACCGCCGCGGAAATGATGTCGACGACGGAATCGATCGCGCCGACTTCGTGAAAATGCACTTCGTCAATCGGCAGATTGTGCGCTTTCGCCTCCGCTTCCGCGACGATATGAAACATTCGTTGTGCCAATTCTTTCGCGCGCGGTGTCATATCCGCCGCGTCGATGATGGCGGAAACGGACGCCAAATTGCGATGGGCATGATGATGGCCTTCCGCATCGTGGTGGTGATGGCCGTCCTCGTCGTGACCGTGGCAGTGCTCGCCATCTTCGCCGTGATGATGACAACAGCATTCCTCCTCGTGATGATGGCACTCACATTCTTCCTCGTCGTGGTGATGATGACAGTGACAGGCTGACTCCTCGTCCTCGTCATGATGATGACAGCAGCCGCAGTGACATTCCGTTTCCTCCGCATCCGCTTCCTCGCACGCGCGGTGGAATGCCTCGATGGCCGCGGCGGCCTCTTCCTCCGTCCCGTAGAGATAATCCATGTCGTCGTCGAAATTTTCCGATTCTTCATCGAGATACACGTCGAAATCCACGCAATCGATCCCGGATTTCTGAATGCGCGCCACATCGACGCCGAAGCTGTCGTCCGGAATGGAATCCAACGCGCGCCCCAGCACGTCCAAATCCGCGCCCAAATCAATCATCGCGCCGACGAACATATCGCCGCTGATCCCGGACGTCCCCTCGATATACAAATATTTCTTTTCCATCATTCTTTCCCTTCCGCCAAACGATTGATTTGCGTCGCGACATATCCCGCGCCGAAACCGTTGTCAATATTCACCGTCACGATGCCGTTCGCGCAAGAATTGAGCATCGTGAGAAGCGCCGACAATCCGTGGAAACTCGCGCCGTAACCGACCGACGTCGGCACCGCAATCACCGGATTTCGCACGAGCCCGCCAATCACGCTCGCCAGCGCGCCCTCCATCCCGGCGACCGCCACGACGCAATGCGCCGCCGTCAATGTTTCCTCGTGCGACAGCAGCCGATGCAGCCCGGAAACGCCGATGTCGTAAACCCGCGTGACGTGCGTCCCGAAAAATTCCGCCGTCTGCGCCGCTTCCTCCGCCACCGGTATATCCGACGTCCCGGCCGTCGCGACGACAATCCCGCCGATTCGCTCCTTCCCCGGCTTTTCCTGCTTCAAAATCCGGGAAATCGGATCGTACGAAATATCCGGCAGGCGCGCTTTGACCATCTCCGCTTGGTGCGCCGTCGCCCTTGTTCCGAAAACTTCGCCGTTTTCCGAAAGCAATCTTTCGAAAATATCCGCCAGATACGCATCCGGCTTCCCTTCGCAATACACCACCTCCGGGAACCCCTGCCGCGCGCGCCGCCCCGTATCCGGCTTCGCAAAGCCCATCTCGCAATACGTTTTGCCCCGTTCCGTTTCCGAAATCAGCGCTGTCGCCTCCGCCACGGAAAGCTCCCCGCGGCTGACGCGCTCAAAAATGTCCGTCATCGTCATGCTCCCGCGCCTCCCTTCGCCCGTCCTTCGTCCATCGAGCCGGACCGAAACCCGGCCAAATCCATCGTCACATACAAAAATCCGATGTCCGTCAGCCGTCGGACAATCTCCTTTCGCATTTCCAAAAGCCGCGCCAAATCCGCCTCCGGCACCTCAATCCGCGCCGTCTCTCCGTGCACGCGCACGCGAAATTGCATGAAACCATGCGCGAAAAGAAAATCTTCCGCCGCCTCCACGCGCGAAAGCCCGTCCGTCGTGATCGCCGCTCCGTACGGAAACCGCGTCGCCATGCACGCAAACGAAGGCCGATCCGCCGTCGCAAGCCCCGCACGCCGCGACAACTCCCGAATTTCTTCCTTCGAGAGTCCCGCCTCACAAAGCGGCGACACGATGCCCAGCTCCGAAAGCGCGCGCAGTCCCGGCCGATACCCCTTCGTATCGTCCGCATTCGTCCCGTCCGCCACGAAAGAAATTTTTTCACGCGCCGCCAATTCCTTCAAATTTTGAAACAGAAATCGCTTGCACAGATAGCAACGATCCGGCGGATTTTCCGAAAATCCGGGAATGGCCAGCTGATCCGCCGTGAGCACGCGCTGCGAAATCCCGTGTGCGCGGCAAAAATCCTCCGCCTCTTTCCCCTCGCGCGCCGGCACCGTCGCCAGCCGCATCGTCACCGCCTGCGCCCGCTCCCCGAGCACGCGATGTGCCGTATAAAGCAAATACGAAGAGTCCACGCCGCCCGAAAACGCGACCAACACCGATCCCATCTGCCGAAGCCGCTCCTCCAAAACTTTTTCTTTTTCCGAAACTGTATCCATCTCAAAATCCTCGTTTCCTCACGATCAAATTATTTCCCATTATAAAGGAAACAAAAGAAATCGCCAATGCCTCGCTTCTCAACTTTTTCATGCGCTGAAGGCATGAAAAAGTTTCCCACGCAAAAAGAGCCATGAAAAAATGATTTTCATTTTTTCGCGGCTCTTTTTATGTGGGATTATGCGTGGTGAATGCGTTTTGCACCTTACGGTGCGGAATTATTTTGCTACGCAAAATGCGGCATGCGCCGCGCATCATTTTTTGTACTTTCATACAGAGCTCCTTACAGCACTTCATTCTCTTTCTTCCCCGGGGAAGAAAGAGAACGAAGCAAGAGAAAGAAGCCGCCGCCAGGGCAAAATTCGCCGCCGCTCAGGGGCGCCGCCGCTCGGCCTTGCCAATGCTAACGTCACCGATACGCGCAGCTTTTACATCATGACGCATTCTTACCACGCAAGGCCGCGAGACGCGTCGGCGCCCCTCGG
>CAVHDO010000147.1:0-3493 GCA_963634795.1 Oscillospiraceae bacterium | reverse complement strand
GCGGCCGCTGATAGAATAGGTGCATTGGCGAGCATGGGCCTATAGCTCAGCGGTAGAGCCACCGGCTCATAACCGGTCGGTCCCAGGTTCGAACCCTGGTGGGCCCACCAATCAAATGTCCGAACCCGGTGGTTCGGATTTTTTGTTTGAGGAAACGCGGATGCCATCGTCATTGAATCCGCGATTTCACAAGAATAGGGTGGGGGACGGATGCCGATGTTATCGAAACGACTGGCCGTTGTCTGCGATTTGGTGCCGGGCGCAAACTGCCTGGCGGATATCGGGACGGATCACGCCTATGTGCCGATTCGGCTTTTGGAAACGGGACGCATTGTTTCCGCTGTTGCGTCCGATATTCACGAAGGACCGGCGCAAAGAGCGAAGGAAGATATTTTACGCGTCGGATTTTCGGAAAAAATTTCCGTGCGCGTCGGCGCTGGACTTTCGACGTTGACGCCGGGAGAAGTGGACGGCGCCGTCATCGCCGGGATGGGCGGCCTGATGATATTGCAAATTTTGGAAGAGGGGAGAGACGTCGCGCGCGCGATGGATTTTCTCGTGCTCCAGCCGCAAAATCATCAAAAAGAACTTCGGCTGTGGCTTTCGGAAAACGGATACGCGATTGACGCCGAAAGGTTGGCGCGCGAAGACCGACGTTTCTACGAAATTCTGCGCGTGAGAAGGGGAGAGATGACGCTGTCCGAGCGGGAAGCGGAAACGGGATTGCTGCCATTTCGCGAAACCGATCCGCTGTTTCCCGATTTCCTTTCGCATTTGATTCAGAAGAAAAATTTGACGATTCAAGGCATCGCGCCCGACACGACGAACGAAAAAAATCGTAGGATGCGGGCACGGGCGCTTTCGGAAAAACAAGAATTGGAGGGATTATTGTGCCGGTACAAGTCAAAGACATCATCGAATTGATGGACGCGTGGGCGCCGCGACACCTCGCGGAAAAATGGGACAATCCGGGGCTGCAGGTCGGAAATTCGAGTGCGGAGGTCCGTCGCGTGCTCGTTTCTTTGGATTTGACGCTCGCGAATATCCGCTGGGCGGCGACGCATGACGTGCAAATGATCGTGTCGCATCATCCGTTTTTCTTTCACGGGCTGAAATGTCTGGATACGGAAACGGAGCGGGGGCAGATGATCGCGGCGCTCTTGGCGGGCGGCATCACAGCGTTCGCGGCGCACACGAATCTCGACACGGCGCGCGGCGGAGTGAATGACGCGCTGGCGGAAACGCTCGCGCTCACCGATTGCGTGGGTCTCGTGCCGGTCACGGAAGAGGCGCTCTGCAAGCTCGTCGTCTACGTCCCGAAAACTCATGCGGCCGTCGTGCGGGAAGCACTCAAAAAAGCGGGCGCGGGTTTCATCGGGCAATACAGCGGTTGCTCTTTCGCGGCGAAAGGGACGGGATATTTTACGGCGGAAGACGGCGCACATCCGTTTCTGGGAAAAATCGGCGCGGAGGAAGCGGCCGAGGAAGTGCGAATCGAAACTTGCGCGTACGAAAAAGATATTCCGGCCGTCACGGCGGCAATGCTCGCGGCGCATCCGTACGAAGAAGCGGTGTATGACGTGTATCGACTCGCGCAGGGTGCCAAAAAAGAAATGATGGGGCGCGTGGGAAACTTGCCGCACGAAATGAGTGGGGAAGAGGCCGTTTCGTACATCAAAGAAAAATTGGGAATGCCGGTGATTCGCTTCGCAGGAGACGCCAAGAAACGCGTGCGCCGCGTCGCAGTCCTGGGCGGCGCCGGAGCGGAATTCGCCGATTTGGCCAAGAGCGCGGGCGCGGATTTGTATCTGACGGGCGACGTGCGCTATCACGAAGCACAGGAAGCAGCCGCAAAAAATCTGATTCTGGTCGACGGCGGCCATTTCTACACAGAGCGCGTCATCGTCCCCAAGCTCGCCGCGCGCCTGCGGGAAACGGCGGCAGAAAAAGGATGGGCTTTGGAAGTCGTCGAAGATCCGGTCGCGGGGGATAGTTTTTATTATATCTAAATAACCAATTCCATCTTGACAATCGTCGATATTTCTTGTACGCTATTTATGGAAATCGGATGGATAATACAGCCGGGAGAATCTTGATTATAACCAGCTACCCGGCAGAAATGAGCCATCCGATTTCTTCTGCGTCTGAAAAAACATAATTGTTATTCA
The DNA here is from genome assembly GCA_963634795.1 of Oscillospiraceae bacterium. GTDB lineage: Bacteria > Bacillota > Negativicutes > Veillonellales > Dialisteraceae > UBA1822. Next base: position 1,325 of record CAVHDO010000147.1, on the reverse strand, counting down.
AACAATTTCCCAAAAATTCCGTGAGGGCTGATGTTTTCACGGAATTTTTTGATTGGAAAATTGTTTTTCCGAGCAGATTTCGATTTCATCGTATTTGGATGAAACATGCGGTGCGCGCCGAATCATGAACCGCCGAAGGCGTATAAAAAATCGTCGCCGCAGGCGACACCTGCACTGCTCACTACTCATTGCTCACTGCTAACTTTTCCCAAAAGCGTCTTGCCAAAAATGTTGCTCTCTTTTATAATAGGAACACATTACTTCCGATAACATTAAATTATCGGAACCAATATTTATCACTTTCGGCGAACACAAGCCGTTTCGTTTCTACTGTTTCTTGAGGCAAAAATGAATTTGGAAAAACAATTTTATATCCGGAAAAAATTTGTGGAGGAGCATGACACGGGACTCTCCCGCAAAAGTTTGGAGACGCTGGCCGAAACGAAGGCGGACAATACCATCGATGCCTACGAAGCGGATTGGCTCGATTTTTGCGATTGGTGCCGCTATCACAAGACAGACGCTTTCCCTCCGACGGTCGAAACGATTGTGAATTATATCAATGATTTGGCCGATTACGCGAAATTCGCCACGATTCGCCGCCGTATTTCCGCGTTGTCGGAAAATTTCAATGCAGCGGGTCTTTCGGAGAAAAATCCTTGCCGAGATTGGATTGTGCGCGAGACGCTCATCGGTCTTTCTCGTACGATGGGCGCGGCGCAAAAAGGAAAAACGCCCATTTATTGGGACGACCTGCAACAAATTTTCGCGCGCATGGACGACAAAAAATTGACGGATGTCCGAGACAAAGCCTTGCTTCTTTTGGGATTTTTGGGCGCATTTCGTCGTAGCGAAATTTCCTCGCTTTCCGTCGAAGATTTACAATTTGTGCGGCAGGGCGTCATCATCACCATTCGTCAATCGAAAACAGACCAGGAAGGCACCGGCCAAGAGGTCGCTGTCCCCTACCTCGCGGACAAATCCATGTGCGGCGTCACAGCGGTGAAAGAATGGCTCGCGGCGGCCGGCATCGCGGAAGGGCCGCTCTTCCGCAGCGTTTCCAAAGCCGGAAAAGTTTCCGTAAAAGGACTTTCCGACAAAAGTGTGAATCTGATTGTGAAACGCCACGTGCAGGAAATCGGTCTCGATCCCGAGCTCTACGGCGCGCACAGCCTCCGCCACGGCTTCGCAACCTACGCGGCCCTCTCCGGCGTCGAAGAGCGCATCATCATGAAACAGACACGCCACCGCTCGGTGGAAATGGTTCGCCGCTACATCAACGAAGCGGATCTCTTCCTAAACAATCCGATTTCGATGATGTTTCA
>CAVHDO010000146.1:0-3575 GCA_963634795.1 Oscillospiraceae bacterium | reverse complement strand
GCGAAGCGCGTACCTGCACTGCTAACTGCTCACTACTCACTGCTAACTTTTATTGGCGCGGAGCCGGCGAATTTTGCACAGGCGGGCCTCCTTACAGCGGGAACAGCCGGGAGCTGTGAGCCGGGAGCTTGGAGCAAAAAGCGGTATCGCCTGCGGCGATGAATTTTATAAAAAATCGCGCGGAGCGCTTCCGCTTCAAAGCTCCGGGCTCCGGGCTCGCGGCTCCAAGCTTTTCGCCCCACATGAATCCCAAAGCGCTCACGCACGGTCAACGGTTCACGGTTCACGGCCAACGGACAACGAGGATTATTTCAGTTTCCCATACTCCTCATCGGACACGGCCTCGCACCATTCGCTGGCGGCGTTTGGGGCGGGGACTTCGATGGCGAGGTGGCTGAACCATTCGGTCGGCGCCGCGCCGTGCCAGTGTTTGACTTCGGCGGGAATTTCGACGACGTCGCCGGGAAGGAGTTCGCGCGCCGGTTCGCCCCAGGCTTGGTAGTAACCGCGCCCGCCGGTCACGAGAAGAATCTGGCCGCCGCCGTGGTGAATGTGCCAATGATTGCGGCAGCCGGGGGAAAAGGTCACATTGGCGACGACGGGCGATTTCGTCAAAATGGCGAGATAGCTCTGCCCGGTAAAAAATTCCCCATACGGATTTTCGATGCCGACGGGAAAAGGGGAAATGGATGGTGCGGTTTCGTTTTGCATGATTGGTTTTTGCTCCTTTGTAAAAAATAGAGGCTTTGGCGATTTGTGCTTGGCTTTGTGGCGTTTGAGATTTAGGATTTTTACGAGATAGAAATGGGAGGCATTCCTTTTTCTTTTTTCTGCTTTTGCGGCGTTTGTGCTGGTGACCGTGGCAAGATAGAGATGGGGAGCGATGCCAATTTTTTCTCTTCCTTTGAGGCGTTTGCGCTGAGCAGTAGCGTGAGAGCTGTCTCATCTCTGTCACCAGAAAGTTTCTCGTTGAAATGCCGCTAAAGCAGAGAAATTTAATAGCCACGCCTCTCATCTCTATCGGCAGAAAATTTCTCGTCGAAAATGCCGCAAAAGAAAAGAAAAAATTTAGCCGTGCCTCTCTTCCCTCTTTCCTATCAGCAGAAAATTTTTCATCTCAAACGCAGCCAAGGCAAAGAAAGAAAAAGCCGAGCTTCTCTTCCCTCTCATACTTTATTCCATTTCCGTTTCCTGCGCCAATACCTATATTTCATTTCATTTTATGCCTCGGAAACATAGCGTTGACGGCGGCGGAGGAAATTTTGTATACTTTCGGAAACAGAAAAGGAGAAAAATATGCGAGATACTTCTTTGGTGTTTCCGATTCGCGAAGACGGCGCGATTTTGCTCGGGCGGAAGCGGCGCGGGATGGGCGTCGGGAAATGGAACGGGTTTGGCGGGAAAATTGAGGCGGGGGAGACGATGGCGGAATGCGCCGTGCGCGAGCTTCGGGAGGAATGCGGGCTCGCGGCGGAGGTGTCCGCGCTGTCTTTCGTCGCGGATTTGTATTTCGACTTGCCGTCTGATCCGAAATGGTCGCACGGCGGCGCGGTGTATTTCGTGCGCGCGTGGACGGGGACGCCGCGGGTGTCGGAGGAAATGGAGCCGCGTTGGTTTTGGCCGGAAAATTTGCCGTTCGACGAGATGTGGGAAGCGGACCGCATCTGGCTGCCGCGACTGCTGGCCGGGGAGCGGCTGCGCGGCACGGTGCGTTTCGCGGCGGACGGCGAGCATGTGACGGAAACGGAATTCACTGTATTATGAAAAATAAAAATTGGCCGACGGCGCTGCTTTCGTGGTTTGACGCGAATCGGCGTGAGTTTCCTTGGCGGGAGGGGTCGCCGCGGGATCCGTATCACGTCTGGATTGCGGAAATCATGCTGCAGCAGACGCGGACGGAGGCGGTGCGGCCGTATTTTTCGTCGTGGCTTTCGCGTTTCCCGACGATTGGTGCGCTCGCGGTGGCGGACGAGGCGGAGGTCTTGCACGCGTGGCAGGGGCTCGGCTATTACAGTCGTGCGAGAAATATCAAGCGCGCCGCGGAGCTGTTGGCATCGGAATATGGCAGAGAAATGCCGCGCGATTTCGAGAAAATCCGTGCGCTGCCGGGGATCGGGGATTACACGGCGGGCGCGATTTGCTCCATCGCGTTCGGTGCGGCGGTGCCGGCGGTGGACGGTAATGTCCTGCGCGTCTTTTCGCGATTGTACGCTTTGGAGGAGGATGTGACGGGGACGGCGGCGAAGAAACGGGTGACGGCGCTCGTTTCCGAAACGCTTCCATCCGCGCGTCCCGGCGATTTTCACGAAGCGCTCATGGATTTGGGCGCGGAAATTTGCATTCCGAAGGCGCCGCGTTGTCGGGATTGTCCGCTCGCAGGTTTCTGCAAAGCGCGGGAAACAGGCCGGGAAACGGAGCTGCCGCATCGCAAAAAGAAAGCGCCGCAGAAGGAATATTTCGCGGCGTGCGCGCTCGTCGAGAAGGACGGCGCGTTTCTCCTGCACAAGCGGGAGGCGGGCATGCTCGCGCAAATGTGGGAATTTCCGATGGCGCTTGCAGAAACGGAGCCGGAGAGCCGCAAAAGCCTCGCGGCGCTCTTGGACGCGACGCCGGGCGAAACAGTCTGGGAGTACACGCACATTTTCACGCATCGGATCTGGCATATGCGCGCGTTCCGCGTGGAAGGCCGGGTGCGCGTGCCGTCCGATGGGGAATGGAAATGGGTGCGGCCTGCGGAAATGCGGTGCATTCCGATGGCGGGGCCTCATGGGAAGTTGGCGGGGATATTGTGAAGTGTTTTCACAATATCCTCTTTTTGTTTTTGGTGTGTGATGGGTGATTCTTTTTGCACCTTTCGGTGCGGTTAATTTTGCTACGCAAAATGCGGCATTCGCCGCCACAAATTAGTCCTCTTCAGGAAGAGGGCGGCCGTCAGGCCGGGTGATGGTCACTCTATGTGAAACATAAAGCTTGGCAACTTTTTCGCATGAATCATGCGCGATTTTTTCGTACGGAACTCCTTACAGCACTTCATTTCCTTTCTTTCCCGGGAAAGAAAGGAAACGAAGCAAAGGAAAGAAACCGCCGCCAGGGCAAAATTCGCCGCCTCTCATGGGGCGCCGCCGCTCAGCCTTAAATGCTAACGTCACCTGTTCACGGAACTTTTACTTCAAGACGCATTCTTGCCACTTAAGGCTGCGAGACGCGTCGGCGCCCCGGAGGCGCTTTACGTTATCGAAGCTGGTCGGCGCGGCGCCGGCGAATTTTGCACAGGCGGGTCTCCTTGCGCCGTTCTTTGCGAAGTACAAACTATCCCAAGCTTTGCTTTTTTCTCACATAGAGAATTGCGCAAACATCGCTTTGCTCGTTTGCGAGAGGTGTCGCTTCGCGACGATTTTTATAAAAATGCGGCGAAGCCGCCACCTGCACTGCTAACTGCTCACTACTCACTGCTAACTTTTTAAGCTCCCTACGGGTGAGATTTGTTTCTCAATTTCCTAAGCCGCCGCAGGAGTCGATTTTTTTGTTTCCGAAAAAATTTTTCAAAAAAAGTCTTGACAGGAGAAAACGCGCGT
>CAVHDO010000145.1:0-3575 GCA_963634795.1 Oscillospiraceae bacterium | reverse complement strand
TCGGGAAACGCGCGGCGAAGATGTTTGAGGCGGAAAATGTCCCGTATGCGGAGCGTGTGACGGAGATGGAGCAGTTAGCAATTAGCAGTGAGTAGTGAGAAGTTGGCCGGGCTTTTTTCTTGCTGGGCTTTCGGCGGCGTTTGCGGTGATGGATTTTTGGTGATAGGGAAGAGGGAAGAGGGAAGAGAGGCGCGGCTTTTTTCTTTCTTGGCTTTTGTGGCAGGCGGGAGATAGTGCACAGTACACAGTGCACAGGGTGGCGTGCTTGGCTTTTTACTCAGGCGGGATGGAGACGTCAGACGGTCAGACATCAGACGTCAGACTTTAGCGGTAGCGCTTCGCGCGATTTTTTATAAAAACAAATGCGGCCGCAGGCCGCCACAAATTAGCCCTCTTCAGGAAGAGGGTGGCGCGAATGCGCCGGGTGATGGTCAACGTATGTTAGAAAAAAGTTTAGTAGCAGAATTTTTCGTAGCAAAAAAGCGCTGGATGATGCTGATTATCATCCAGCGCTTTGCGCTATCTTTTTTTGTAACATAAAAATTTATGTAATATCGTTTAGCCGGATTTGTCTTCCAAGGCCAAAAATTCTGCGTAAATCGCGATGCGTGTAATGCATCGTGCCTTGCGTCTCGTTTTCCACCATTTTTATGAAATTTGAAACCGTGATAACCGAGCCATTCACACCGGATTCTGTCATTTCTTCTTGAATTTGTTTATCGATTTTATCCGTAAACCCACCGGCAATATAGGAGAAAAAACCAATCGGATAACTGCTTTGGCTGTAATTGCTTATTCTTTCTATGTAGTTATGTACCATACGGTTGTGGTGATCGCCGGAAATACTGTATTTGCTGTACGCTTTATTATCGATGATTGACTGATAACCGTCCGAATCAGAAATAAGGAGAATATCCGGAGCGGATTTGCTTCCCGTTTGTCCCAAATGAATCGCATCATATTGGAATACATCGCGAAACAGTTCCGTTGTTGCCTTTTCGAAATCCGTTGCCTCTTCGTGTCCCTTAAATGCCATTTCAAAATAAGCTGCCATAAAAGCGCTGATGGAGCCATGCGGATAATTTTGTTGCAAAATATCTTCCACTAAAGATTCTTCAATTCCGGTACGATAAGAAATTTGTTCGATCAAGTCTGTCGTAATACCGGCAATCGGTCTTTTTATGGAAAGCGTAATATAAGCCTGCTTGATTTTCATCTCCGCAATCATTCTTTTGGTGATTGTTTTTGTGTTTTCAAGGTTTCTCGTATCTTTTCTGTGTTTCGGATCCAATCCATATTTTCTTTGGAAAAATTCATGTTGCTGCGGTCGATCCACAAAAGGAATTTCTTGCGCCAAAAGGGATTGTACTTCCGGCCGCTTTTCTTCTAAAATCACCAATCTTTTTTCATCATCACGCTTTGCAAGTTGCGTATATTCGAGCCAATTTTCCATAGTATTGGCAATATCAATCAAATGACTGTATGGATGATCGGGATTCACATTGCCACGAGAAGGTTTATATTGAAGGAAAAAATCAGATACTAAACAAGCATCGCCAAAAGACCTAAACTGCAAAAGACGATTGACGATGGTTTCATAGCATTTTGCGGATTCATTTTCGGCTTCCGTAATGACGATTTTGGCGATTTCTTCTTGCGTCAGATAGGAGATTCGGCTGTCATTCATCAATTTTAGCAAAAACAAAAAAGGATGAATTTTGAATCTCTCGTGAACTTGAACGCCGCGGCTGACGGAGAAAGCTGACGGGAATTGATATTTCAATACTTGCCATTTCAAAACTTCCACCGGAGAATCACCATTCATGATGGCTTCTCCCGCCAAAGTCAATTTTATTTGTTTCGTTGCCTCTTGATGAAAGATAAGCCCCAAAGATTCAAGCCAAGCTTGGTAAGTCCTTGCACCGGAACCGCTTTGATCCCGGCGAAGGCCGACTCTTTTTAAGCCATATGCTTCCAGTGCGTCTTCATACGTCAGTTGTATGTTTCGTTGGCCGCCCCATTCTTGATTTAGAGAAATTTCGGTAAAAGCAGCCAATACTTCCGGTATGCTATCCAGTTTTCGTTTTGGCCTTGTTACCCACCAATAATTCAACATGACCTTTTCACCGCCATTTCATTCTTTCAAATTGGGCTTTACCCAAGGATATTCGATACCGGCAAAGCTGTTTAACACGGCTGTTACAACAATTTCAGACAAATGACATGGTACGGCCATACCGATTTGTTTTCGCACCGACGCATATTTTCCCACAAATTCATAAAAATCCGGAAATGTCTGGATTCGCGCCCTTTCACGATTTGTCAGCTCGCGATTCGTCCAATGATACATAAAAGTACCGCCGCCACCGGCAGCCGTCACTGTATAAGCCGGTTTGTCCGGATCCAATTTTCTGTAAATTTGACTGATTTTTGTTTTCGTTTTGATTTTGAGCTCTTCCGGAAGTCGTCCGGCTTCCTCTGCTTGCCAAACATTTTCTCCCGGTCTTATGAAAGACAATCGTCTGACAACTTTCTCTTGCAATTTTCGCTCTTCCCGATTCGGCGCACTTTCCGGAATATCAGAAAGTGCCGTGCGAGAAGATATATCGCAAGATTTATATTTCGCCGGATCGGGTACTCTGAAAGAAACATTCAAATCATTTCTAATCCCGACAATAATGACTCTATGTCTGGTCTGCGGGATTCCGTATTGTTCGGCCTTATATAAATTCACGGTCAATTTATAGCCGGATTCGCGCATATCGTTTAGAATAATTTGAAAATCACCGGAGCCGGCACTTCGTATGCCGCTTACATTTTCCGCAATAAACCACTGCGGTTGATATTCTCGCAAAACCTCAATGCCATACCAGTATAATTGGCCAAATTTTTCATTGGCAAGGCCTTTGTGTTCTCCAACGCTTGAAAAAGAATTACACGGAAACCCATAAGCAAAAGCGTCAATTTTTCCAAGGCTTTGAATATTTAATTTTCTGACATCCATACAAAATACAGATTCCGGGCAATCCGGGCAAATATTTTTTCTGTATGTTTCGCAGGTATCCGGATCAAAATCATTTGCCCAAGCGTGTTTTACTCGAAAAAGTCCATCATCGCTTTGTGCATGCAGCGCACCATATGCAATACCGCCCGGTCCGCAAAATAGTTCTCCCAATCGAAATACAGTCGTCTCTTTCATGAAAAAAATCTCCCATATCTAAATCCGCTTTATATTTTCTATATTATAGCATGAGGAAAAAGGGAAGAAAGTCGCGGCTGTTTTTGCTTGGCTTTTGCAGCGATTGAGATGAAAATCTTTCTACTGATAGAGATGAGGAAAGTGACACCGTGTTTCCTCCGTAAGAAAATCATGCGCCATGAGAAACGGCAAACGGTCAACGGTCAACGGATAACGGACGACGGACGACAATGCAAAAAAGAATTAGACGGGAATTAAAAGGCGTGGTAAGATAGGGGGCGAGGATGGGGAAATTTTTTTCTGAAACGGTTTCCCCGAATGTTTCTTATAATATATTTCCTATTAGTAGAAAATGAACGGAGAAAAGGGATGTTCC
>CAVHDO010000144.1:0-3607 GCA_963634795.1 Oscillospiraceae bacterium | reverse complement strand
CCTTCGGCGCCCCATCATCCGGCGCTTCGCGCCACCTTCCTCCAAAGGAAGGCTTGATTGGTACGCGCTTCGCGCATTTTTTTTATAAAATGCGGCAGAGCCGCTACCGATGAAGCCCTCTTTATTGGAAGAGATTGCGTAGGCCGGGTGATGGGGCGCCAACGGCGTTACAAAAATCATCGCCGCAGGCGATACCTCTTTCCGCTCCAAGCTCCCGGCTCACAGCTCCAAGCCATCTCGCGCCTGCCGCAAAAGAAAAACACGACCCCGGCCGTGCCTCTCTTCCCTCTTCCCTATCAGCAGAAAACTCTCATCTCACACGCCGCAAAAGAAAAAGGAGCATTCTCCCTCCATGCCCCTCTTCCCAATCAACGTGCTGAAGCGCCCGTTTCTTTAATCCAACTCTTCACTGTCGGTACGCTCTGATTAACGACCGCTGCAATACAATCAACAGAAAGCCCCTGCTTTGCCATGTTGGAGACAATTTCCTTCGCCTGCTCAGCACGGCCTTCCATACGGCCTTCCATACGACCTTCCATGCGACCTTCCATGCGACCTTCCATACGGCCTTCCATACGGCCTCGCTCAATGCCTTGAGCTATGCCGTCGTCGCGGATTTCTTCGAGGATTTTGCACATTTGGCTCACTCCTTTCTCTTCTTGTTTGTAATATCTGACTTCGTCTGCCAATTCTTTGTAATACATATCATCGGGATTGGTGCAGTAAAGGTCGTGCATGAGTTTTCCACGTCCGGTCTCATCTTGGAGTTTGGAATTGACGTAGATGATGTGGGTGCCGTCTTTGAATTCTCTATGGCTCTCCCGAATCGTGCGGTCAATATGATAAATAGGTTCCCCATCGCCCAAGACGTCGTTTTCTGTGATAAATATCACATAGGTCTCGGCGAGGTTTTCAAAGTGTTCGCCGGGCTCTGTGATATTTGTATCCAAGAGGGCGCTGTAGTAGCGGGCACGGCGGGGATCGGCGCCTTCGTCTTTTCTTTGGACTTCGATGTTGTAATATTTCCCGTCTCGGTCGACGGCCAAGATGTCCAAGCGCGAAGATCGTCCCCATAAATTTTTCATTTCGTGCTGGGTTCGAACTTTTTTCACAGTCAAATCTGTCCGCTCCAGAATGAGCCGCAGAAGGAGCTGTGTACACTCCGGCTTTTGGAAGATCATGGACATAAAGGCATCGTCCATCAGGCAAAAACGCCGGATCCAAGACTTGTTCTTTTCGCTGATTCCATCCCAAAAAGTTCCTTCATTTTCCTCCATCGTCTCGCCTCCTTCTACTGTTTCGTTTCTATTATAGCATAAATTTCCAAGAAAACGCTCACAGCTCCAAGCTATCTCGGGGCTGACACAAAAAGCGCAGAAATCTTCTGAAGTCTGACATCTGATATCTGACGTCTCCATCCTGCCTTACAAAAAGCTCCCATACAAAAACCTTATTTCAATACCATACTCTTCACCGGCTCGAAACTTCGGCGATGAATCGGCGTGATGCCGAAACGGTAGAGGGCTTCGATGTGGGCCGCGGTACCATAGCCTTTGTTTTGCGAAAAGCCGTAGCCGGGATATTGTTTCTCATACTCTTCCATCATGTGATCCCGATGCACTTTGGCGACGATGGACGCGGCGGCGATGGAGGCGCTTCTCGCGTCGCCGTGGATGAGGGAATGCACTTCCATGGGAAGGCGGAGCGGCATGGCGTCGACGAGGACGGCATCGGGGCGAATCGGAAGGCGCTTGACGGCTTCGTACATGGCCAAGAGCGTCGCCTCGTAAATGTTGTACGTGTCGATGTCTTTCGCATCGAGACTGAAAATGGAAACGGCTTCCGCTTCCTCTTGAATTTTCGCGGCCAATTCTTCGCGGCGCGCGGGCGTGACTTTTTTGGAATCATTAAGCCCGGCGGCAAACCAATGCGGCTGCAAAATGACGGCCGCGACGGTGACGGGACCGGCCAGCGGACCGCGCCCCACTTCGTCGATGCCGGCGATGTGGCGCATTCCTTTTTGATACAGTTTCGCTTCCCATTCGTACATGGCTTCCACGCGAAGACGCTCGGCCATGTCTCGCTCGAGTCGGCGCCGATAAGCCGCGACGAGTTTTTTTGCCCCCTCTCTTTCGTCGGCCAAGATGTCCGCCAAAATGTCTTCCGGCACATCGTCGGCGGCGAGCACGCGTTTCATTTCCGAAAGTGTCATGGTCTGTCCTCCGGCGCTTTATCCAGCGTCATTCGGCCGAGACGCCCCGCACGGAAATCGTGCAAAATGGCTTCTTCGGCCCGATCGAAATTCACACCGCCGCCCGGCAGAAGGCAACCGCGCCGCCGTCCGGCTTGCTCAATCAAAATTTGCGGGTCTTCGGAAACATTGGGAATGCCGTATATTTCCTGTAATATTTGTGGCTTTTGTTTCGCCAAAATCCCGACGAGAGCCGTGACGATTTCATCCAGACTGAAAACGTCGCCCGCAATCGCACCCGTCGCCGCGAGCCGCATCGCCGCTTCTTGGTCTTCAAATTTCGGCCAGAGAACGCCCGGCGTGTCCAGCAAATCCAGCCCGTCCGAGAGGCGCACCCATTGCTTGCCGCGCGTGTGCCCGGGAGTATTCGCCGTCCGCGTCGCTTTCGTCCCCGCCAGACAATTGATCAGCGTCGATTTCCCGACATTCGGAATGCCCAAAATCATGAGCCGCACCGAGCGCGATTTCAGCCCGCGCCGTTTCCATTTTTCAATCACGGGAGCCGCCGCTTGGAAAAGCGTCCGCACCAAAATTTTCCGGCTCTTGGCGTCATTGGAAACGAGCGGGAGCGCGACGAGTCCTTTTTTTCGAAAATGCGCAATCCATCTCTCCGTCTCCGCCGGATCGGCCAAATCGGCTTTATTCAGGACGACGACCCGCGATTTTCCGGCCGTGAGCTCGGCAATCATCGGATTCGCGGATGCGTAGGGAATGCGCGCGTCCAAAAGTTCACACACCAAATCGACCGCCTGCAAATGCGCCTCGATCATCCGTTTCGTCTTCGTCATGTGGCCGGGAAACCATTGTATCAGCATGAAATGTCCCTCCTTCGTTTTTGGAGTCATTATATCATATGAGAGAGAAACATTCGGATATCCATCATCCGTATGTCCGTTGACCGTGCGTCACACAGAAATCGAAACATTAGAAAGTGCACAGTTCACAGTACACAGTGCACAGGTTGGTGTGCTCGGCTTTTTTGTCAGGCAGGATTGAGACTTCAGATGATCAGACGTCAGACGTCAGAACTTGCTTGGCTTTTGTGATATTTGAGATGAAAATGTTTCTGCTGAAAAGCTGAGTACTGCGCCGCAGACGTATAAAAAATGCGCGAAGCGCCACAGATTAGCCTTCTTCAGGAAGAAGGTGGCGCGTAGCGCCGGATGATGGACAACTCTATGTAAAGATACAGCCAAAAACAATCTGCCGAAAACTTCCCTGTCAAGCAACGCGCAAGGAAACCCGCCTGTGCAAAATTCGCCGGCGCCGCGCCGGCATTGTCGAAAACATAAAGAAGCACCGGGGCGCCGACGCGTCTCGCGGCCTTGCGTGGTAAGAATGCGTCATGAAGTAAAA
>CAVHDO010000143.1:0-3621 GCA_963634795.1 Oscillospiraceae bacterium | reverse complement strand
GAGAGACCCGTGTTGTACATATTCTCTCCGTTGCCCATCGTCGCGCCCAAGCTCCACATGAAGCGATCATTCGGACGAATGAAGGCACCGATGGCTCCTGCGCTCTTGCTTCTGTAATTGCCGTAGCCGACCGCGAATGTCAGTTTTGCATTCGGATCGTAATCCATCGGATGCAACGCCGCCAAAGCCGCCGCGCCGGCGCCGACCTTATTCACGCGTTCCTCGACCTCATTCACCTGACCGCCGAGATTCGTGAGATTCTGATTCGTCTGAGTGATTTGATTATTGAGATCCGTCTTGACCGTTTCGATATCCTTGCTGATCTCCGTCTTGACCGTATACACATCGCCACCGGAAACAAAACCCGTGTCGTTTTCTGCGACTGTACCATGCTTGATTGTCACGAGCTCATCGCCCTGATTGTTGTGGATCACATTCTTGCCGTCAGCCAAAGTCAGCGTTTCCTTCTTCACATCGCCCTTCCAAGCCGCATCACCGGAAACAAAACCCTTGTCATTTTCTTTAGCTTCACCAGATTTGAACGTGACGAGCTCCGTGCCAGCATTATTCTTGATGGCATTCTTGCCATCTTCAAAGGAAATTTCCTGCGTCGCAATCGCGTTGCTCCAGACCTGACCGCCCGTCGCAAAGCCATTGTTGCCTTCCTTGATTTCCGCTTTGGTGAATGTCACCAGCGTCGTGCCGTCATTGTTTTTGATGACATTTTTATTTGTTTCAAAGGAAACAGTCTGATTCTCCGCAAGTGCCTGTCCGTACACCTGACCACCCGTCGCGAAGCCGACATCATCTTTCTCGATTTCCGCTTTCTGGAATGTCACGAGATCTTTATTTTCGGCGTTATTCTTGATAATGTTATCTGTCAAATTGATCTTCTGGCCATTCTTCACGTCTTCCGCATAGACCTGACCACCGGAAACAAATCCCGTGTCCTCATTGGCGACTTCACCCTGACGGAGTTCCGCAATTACGGTGCCGTCATTCGCATAAATCTTATTGTTCAAGACCTGCGTTGTCGGCTTATCGGCATCGCCGGATCCCTGATCGCCGGAATCGCCGGAATCCGGATCGCCCGCATCACCGGAATCACCACCTGTGGTATCACCACCTGTGGTATCACCGCCTGCAGTTTCACTGCCTGCAGTGCCGCCGCCTGGGGTGTCACCGCCTTGATCACCGCCTTGGTCACCGCCTTGATCATCGCCTCCGAAATCGGAACCGGAACCGGTATCACTATCCGTATCGCCATTCGTGACAATGTTGCCATTCGTCGGGGTCGAATCTGTTTCGCTATCCGTCTTGGTGCTATCCTGATCCGTATCTGTCTTCCCGGAATCCGTATCAGTGTCCGTCGTATCGGTACCCGGCGTCGTGCTGTCGGTATCCGTTGTCGTCGTGTCCTTCTTCGAGAAATCAATCACCTGATTGTACTTCGCGATAGCTTTCCAGACCTGGTCGCCCGTCACGAAACCGGTATTCCCCGATGCGATTTCGCCACCCTCAATCTTGAGCGTGCCGACCTTCGCGCCCGCATTGGTGTAAATATCTGCCGTATACTTGTTCGCAATATTGAGCGTGAGATCCTGCGCATACGCCACATCGTTTGCATACGCATTTCTCGCAGAAACGAAATTGACATCCGTATTCTTCGCGCCTCTCTCGCCATCTTCGAGGGCAACCACGCCTTCATTGAATGTCACAAGAATATTTTTGTCATTATCACGGATGACATTTGTCGCCGTCTCACCCGCAGTCGTAACGGCAAAAGAAGGGGTCTGCCCTGCCGCAATGGAATGACTCCAGAGCAAGCCGCCGGAAACAAAGCCCTTGTCGTTCCCGTTGTACGTCGCATCTTCAAACGTCGCAAGAACTTTGCCTTCATTCGTGGCAATTTGTTTCTTCTGAATTGCCTTACCATTCACCGTCGTTGTTTCCGTCGAAAGGCTTATACTTTGATTTTCTTTGACATCCGCTGCAAAGGTATCGCCGCTCGTCACAAATGCCGTTCCGTCAAGAGACGCCGGTTTCTCGCTCGTAAATGTCGCGAGCACCGTCCCGTCATTCGTTGCAATTTGGTTTTTCTTGATTTCGACCTTATTCACCGTGTCGCGCGTCGTCTCCGCATCAAGTGTTACTTCCTGCCCGGATTTCACATCCGCCGCGTAAACATTACCACTCGTCACGAATTTCTTACCGTCAAGAGACGAAGGTTTTTCGCTCTCAAATTCCGCGAGCACCGTCCCGTCATTGCTGACGAGCGCATTTCCGGCCACTTGTTTATTATTGACCTTACGTGTCAACGCTTCATCCAGATTGATTTTCTGCGCACGCGCCGCAATGGCCGCGTACACATCCCCATTTGTCACGAAATCCGTCGCCTTCAGAGACGTACCTTCTTCAAGCGTCCCTTTCTTGAAAGTCGCGAGCACCGTGCCGTCATTGGAAACAATTTTATTGCTGTCGCCCAAATCGACCGTATTGATGCTGTCCGTCTTCGTCGCGACCATCTTCGCATCGAGCGCCGCCAGATTCGCACCGACCGTGCCATTCGTATTCAGCGTTTTCCCGTCAGCATCCAAGCTAGACTCGATATACGAAGTCGAGCCCGTCGTATACGTCGGTTTCGTCGTCTTGATCTGCGAGAAATTCACCGCATCCGTATCCTGATATCCCGCCGTCACATTAATCAGCCGGCTCGTCTGCGCACTGTTATATGCGATTTCACTCTTCGTCGTCGCATCATAATACGTATCCGTCGCCGTATGCCCGAAAGAGACAACACGATCCGTCGGATTACCTTCGTACGCACTGACGGCAGACCCCTTCCCGATGGCCACCGCATTGGCTACCGTCACATACGCGCCCGACCCGATGGCGATCGCATCCGTAGCGGCAGTGCCACTGACACGACTTTCCACGCCAATCGCCACCGCATTCGCCGAAGCCGCATAGCTCGAAACGCCGATGGCCATCGCTTTGGAAGCTGCCACACCGCTAGACGTGCCGATTGCCAGACCATCCGTCGCCTCCTTTTCGGACGTTGCACCCTTCCCGAGCGCGACAGAAGAAGCGGCATTTGCCTTGGCTCCGCTACCAAATGCAATCGCCTCCGTAGCATCCTTGCTCGTCTCCGCCTTATATCCGATTGCTGTCGACTTATCCCCGGCAGCCGTCGTCGTCAGTTTCCCGCTATCACCGGCACCCAAAGCGAGAGAATAAGCCCCCGAAGCCGTGACATAATTCCCGACAGCCGTCGCGTTATTCGTAGAAGCGATAGCCGTGCTCCCGATCGCCGTCGCATCACTCCCCGTAGCCTTGCTGGACGTCCCGTAAGCAGAAGACCGGATGCCGCTCGTCGCATTATTCGAGCCAAACACCGTCTGATATTTCGACGTACCATCATCCGTATTCCCGAAGTCTGTATACGGATTCAAAATCGATAAATCGATATTGTTACCGCTCGCCGCAGCCGACCCGGCGACGCCTAGCATCATGGCAAAGACAGCCGCTTTCAAGAATTTGTTTTCCATACTCTTCTCCTTTTGTGAAACGACGGAAACGCTCCGCCAATATTGAATCATCGGCGCACGCCGAAGAAACGGT
>CAVHDO010000142.1:0-3772 GCA_963634795.1 Oscillospiraceae bacterium | reverse complement strand
CGTTTCCTTTCTTTCCCGGGAAAGAAAGGAAATGAAGTGCTGTAAGGAGTTCCGTACAAAAGCACAAAAAATGACCCGCGCCGTCAGGCGCATGCTGCGAAGCAGCATAATCTCATACAAAAGGAGCCGCGAAAAAATGAAAATCATTTTTTCACAGCCCCTTTTCGGCGCGATCATTTTTACGTATGATTACGTAAAAATGCCATTGTCCTGACGCGCACATTTTCCTGCAAATTCCGATAGAAAAACATATAATCATACAAATGATAGACCCCGTCAGGGAAAATTTCATTGTGGTAATCGGCGGGAACGATGTCCGTCGCAATCAACGTCCCGCGCGCCTCATCGATGTACGCGCCGGTCAAAAACGGCGTTTCCTTCACAATCTTTCCCTCCGCGTCCGCAAAACACGCGCCAAGATTTTGGAAACGAGACGCCACCCGCCCGTCCGTCCGCCAATTCAAAGGATTGATGGAAAGCGTCCGCACACCCTGCGGCACCAGAAGCGAATCGGAAATGCCTTTCGCCTCCGAATTAAAAGAAATGATACAGCCGGTATCCGTCTCCCCCTTGGCCATGCGCAAATGCGGATACGCGGCCAAATCTGCCTCCGTCACCCGCCAGCCGAGAACATACGCCGCGACGAGACGACGCTCCACGCGCGGATCGGCGCCGAATTCCTTCAAAAGCCGCAGCACCATATCGCCGCCCTGGCTGAATCCCGCCAAAAGAAACGGCCGCTCCGTTTCCTGTGACAAGAAATATTCAAAAGCCGCCCGGATATCTTCGTACGAAAAAGCCAACGGCGCCTCCCGCTCCGCCTCCGGTTTTCCGTAATAAGAAAGCGTCATCTGCCGGTAAAACGGTGCGTAAAAATTCGCCGTCTCCGTGTAAATTCCCTGCTCCATGCGAATGGCCGCCAAGAACTTTTCCCGCATCGCCCCATCCGCCACATCCATATGACTCCGCCCGTCCGCACCGAGATCCACCGTCGGCGTCACAAAGAAAACATCCGCCGCACGCGTCTTTTCCGCATCCCAAACGGCCCAATTCTCTGGCTTCGAATAATCCAGCCCCGCCGCGAACCCGACGCAAACAACCGCCACCGCCATCCAAACGGCAACAATCCAAGAAACAATCCGTTTCATAAAAATTTCCCTCGCTTTAAAATTGATTCGACAATCAAATGTGAAATGACGCTAAAGGAATAAACCCATAATGATTGTACCATAGAATAAGTATCGATAAAAACCAAAAAAGAGCAACCGTTTACGAATCACTTCCACGCCCTGCGCCGTTCCGCCGTCATCACAATCCGGGAAACGTCAAAAAACCTACGCTACTACTTATTTTCGAATACCCATTACATAAAAGCAGGCAAAAGGGACAGACACAAGGCCTGCCCCTTTTGCTACCGTTTCCGGCGTTGGAGAAGTATATATGAAACGCTGAATCCGGAAATAAAGCGACGTGAGGATTTTTCCGTTACTTTTTTTCCTTTTGGATTCAACCGTTCCATCAAGAAAATCCGATTGCGACGAATGCTATTTCCTTCAATGCCACCGCCATCTGGCGAAGATATTGAGAAACCCCATCATCGCTTCCGAAGAAATTACCCTATCGCCGTTCCCGCGTCAGAGAGAAGATTGGCGATTTTCTGTTGCAGTCTAGCGTTATCCGCTTCCAACTGCGCAATCCGTTTCTCTTGCGAATCAAGACGGGAATCCTGAATGTTGTTACGCTGAATTTCTCTGGCCATATTGACTTCCAGTGCATCTATACGTTGCACCAGATCCACTGCGCTCCGATAAGTGCCGGCCTTCTTGCCTTTGTTCCCCAGCTTGAAGGAAACGCCCATATTCATCATGGTATCTCCATTCCCTACCGTGCTAGCAAGAGAAATCGTCGTGTCTTCATTCGGTTTGAAGAAGGCGCCGAGAGCTCCTGCGCTGGCTCCTTTGTAATGCCCGTAGCCGACAGCAAAGCTTACTTTGTCATTCGGATCATAGGCTTCCGGATGAAGGGCGGACAAAGCTGCCGCTCCTGCACCGACTTTATTGATGTCATCGGAAAGTTGCGCCACTTGGTTATCCATAGACTTCATCGCATCATAGACGGCGCCGCCTGTCACAAGACCTTCATTCCCGTTTTCGACTTTCCCATCTTTCTTGACGGCAAGACCTTTATCACCTACGGTGAGATCCGTCGTATCGTACTTGAGGGAAATCTCGTTACTGTCAGAAACGCTAATCGTTTTGTCGTCACCTTTATAAATGACACCAGTACCGTTAATTGCGACGCTAAAGGAAGTATCCCCATTCCCTTTCGTGAAGGTCAATCTCCCGGTAGATTCATCATAGGTGCCATTCGTCACCATCGAATTGTACACAGTCTGCCCCGTCACGATACCGGTGCTGTCACTTGTGACCGTCCCATCCTTCTTGACGGCAAGGCCGTTATCGCCTACGGTGAGATCCGTCGTATCGTACTTGAGAGAAATCTCGTTGTTATCGGAAATACTAATGGTCTTACCGTCTCCCGAATACGTTGTGCCGCTACCGCCACCACTGGGGATTCCGCTAATCGTAAATGCGGTATTTCCTGCTCCATTCGTAAAGGTCAGCGTCCCATTGCTATAGCTACCGCCTGTGACTGTCGAGTTATACACGGTCTGCCCCGTCACAATTCCAGTGCTGTCGCTTGTGACCTGTCCATTAGTATTGACGGAAATCACATTACTATTGGAAATGCTGGTCGTCTTACCGTCACCGTAGTACGTCGTGCCTGTACCGCCACCACTGATTCCGGTAACAGTAAATGCATCGTCCCCATTTTTATCCTTGAATGTAATCGTTCCGTTACTATACGTGCCACTCGCCAAGAGCTGCCCAACCGTCGCCGCATCGTTCGCATTCTTTCCTGCCGCCACGCCTGTGATCTTACGGTAGTTGGTACCGCCGTTGCTCACATCGATGGTCTGGACCGCCGAGTAATCTGCGCCTGTGGTGCTTCTGCCGACGAGAATCTGAGAAGGATCGTTTTCATTGATACGCACAATCTTAGAATCGACGGAACCTGTGCCGAGGCCAGTAATAGTGAAGGCCGTACCGCCTGCATTATTCTTCACCGTCACGCTACCGTCTTCTTGCACCGTGTAAGCTTCGGTCGAATTGATGTCATTCGACCAGACTTGGCCACCAGACACCATGTTCTGATTGTTTTGAGAAACGGTTCCCTGCGTGAAGGTGACGAGCGTATTGCCCGCTGCGTCCGTAATGACATTCTTGCCCGTGTCGAAGGAAACATACTGGTCGGCTTTGATACGAGCCGCCGCCACTTTGGAGATCTGGGTCTCGACGTCGTCGGTCGCGTTATACACGCCTTCCACGCCAATCTCTTTACCAATCTTGGTGTCGAGAGCTTTGAGGTTTTCTGCCGTGGTCTTCGAAGCACCGGTCTTGACGTAAGTTCCATCTTCCGTCGGGCTTACGTAGCTATACACGTCACCACCTTTGACGAAACCGGTGTTATTCGCCGCCACTGCGCCGACGTCCGTAATCTTGAGCGTGAAGGCTGTGCCACCATCCTTGTTGGTAGCAACAGTAATGGTTCCATCGTTGTCCATCGTGTAGGTGGTATTCTTCGCAAGCTGTCCGTAATTAGCTACGTCGTTGGTGCTTTCGCCTGCCGCTACGCCTGTGATCTTGCGATAGTTCGTACCGCCGTTACTCACGTCAATGGTCTTGACATTGGCATAAGTATCGCCTCTGCC
>CAVHDO010000141.1:0-3796 GCA_963634795.1 Oscillospiraceae bacterium | reverse complement strand
GGCGAATTTTGCCCTGGCGGCGGCTTCTTTCTCTTGCTTCGTTCTCTTTCTTCCCCGGGGAAGAAAGAGAATGAAGTGCTGTAAGGAGTTCCGGCGGTACGCGCCGAAAATGACGAGCGGCGTATGCCGCATTTTGCGAAGCAAAATAATCCCGCACCGAAAGGTGCAAAAACAAAAGAACACCGCATAATAAAAAAGAGCCGCGAAAAAATGAAAATCATTTTTTCGCGGCCCCTCTTATTTCAGGCGATTCGCCGCGAGCGCGAAAGCCGCCAAAGTTTTCGCGTCCTCGATCTCTCCGTTTCCTATCTTCTCCCACACTTCGGCGAGTTGAATCTTGACAACGTCCAAAAATTCATCCGCGTCCAGATGTTGCGCGCCCGCTTCCAAACGATCCGCCAGATAGATATGAATCGTCTCGTTGCAAAAGCCCGGCGATGTGCAAATCTCGCCCAGTTTTTGGATGTGGTCGGAAGTGAATCCCGTTTCTTCGGTGAGTTCTCTTGCGGCGCAAGCGTCCGGATTCTCTCCCGCGTCGAGTTTCCCTGCCGGAATTTCCAAGAGCGTCTTTCCGACGGCGTAGCGGTACTGCCGCACGAAAAGAACATTTCCATCTTCCGTCACGGGAATAATCGCCGCGGCGCCCGGATGAAGGACAACTTCACGCCAGGAAACTTGCCCCGCGATTTCCACGTCGTCATTGTAAATTTTGAGAAGGCGCCCGTCGAAAACCGGCGTGCGTCGCAAAAGTTTCTCTTTTTCGATGCTCATTGCTTGCCCGTGCTCCCGATGCCGCCGGTGCGGATGCCTTTCGCGCAATCGTCGTCCGCCTTTTGGTATTTCGTGAAAATCCCCTGCGCGACGCGCTCCCCTTTTTCGATGGCCACGACCTCGGCGCCCGTATTGTACAACGCGACCATGATGTGACCTTCGTTGTCCGCGTTGTCGTAATAATCCGCGTCGATGATGCCCGTGCCGTTCACCAGCATGATGCCGCGCTTGATGGCCATACCGGAGCGGACGAAAATCGCGAGGTATTCATCGCCCGGCATATACGCTTTGAGCCCGGTCGGGACGACGGTCGTCTTTCCCGGAAGCAGCTCGACCGCGGCCGCCGCTTCGATGTCGTAACCGGCGCTTTTTTCCGTTTTGCGCTCCGGAAGGCGGATGCCGTTTCCGACCCACGAGGAAACAATTTCAAAGCCGCGCGTTCTCATTGGCGTTTCTCCAAAAGAATCGCTTTGCGCGACAGATTGATGCGACCCTTGTCGTCGATTTCCGTCACCTTGACCATGATTTCATCGCCTTCATGCACGACGTCTTCCGGTTTCTCCACGCAACGGACGTCGAGCTGGGAAATATGAACCAGCCCTTCTTTTCCCGGCAGAATTTCCACAAAAGCGCCGATTTTCATGAGATGCGTGACTTTGCCGAGATACGTCTCGCCGACGACGACATCCTTCGTGAGGCGCTCCACCCATTCTTTCGCGCGCTGCGCCGCTGCTTCGTCCGGCGTGGCGATGTAAATGCGTCCGTCTTCTTCGACGTCCATCTTGACACCCGTTTCCGCGATAATTTTATTGATGACTTTGCCGCCCGTCCCAATCACGTCGCGAATCTTGTCGACCGGAATCGTGAGCGTGATAATCTTCGGCGCGTACGGCGACAAATGCTCCGCCGGACGGTCGATGCACGCCGCCATTTTATCCAAAATGAAGAGACGGCCGCGTCTGGCCTGCTGCAGCGCCGCGAGCAGAATATCGCGCGACAGCCCGTGAATTTTGATGTCCATCTGAATGGCCGTGACGCCCTTTGCCGTGCCGGCGACTTTGAAATCCATATCGCCGAGCGCGTCTTCCATCCCCTGAATATCCGTCAGAATCGTGAAATGTTCACCCTCATTGACGAGTCCCATCGCGACGCCCGCGACCGGCGCTTTGATCGGCACGCCCGCATTCATCAGCGACATCGTGCTCCCACAGACAGACGCCTGCGACGACGAACCGTTCGATTCCAAAATTTCGGAAACGACGCGAATGGCGTACGGAAATTCCTCGACAGACGGCAACACCGGCAAGAGAGCGCGCTCCGCCAGCGCCCCGTGACCGATTTCACGACGTCCCGGCCCGCGCGAGCTCTTCGTCTCCCCGACAGAATAGGACGGGAAATTGTATTGATGAATGTAACGTTTCTCCGTCATCGGCGTCAAGTCGTCAATCGTCTGCGTCTCCGACATCGGCGCGAGCGTCACGATGCTGAGCGCCTGCGTCTGGCCGCGCGTGAAGAGCGCCGAGCCGTGCGTGCGCGCGAGGAGCCCCACTTCGCAAGTGATTGGGCGAATCTCGTCGAGCGCGCGTCCGTCCGGACGAATCTTGTCGACCGAAATCATATGCCGCACGATTTCTTTCGTGAGATGATCGAGGCAAGTCGCCACATCGGCCGCATTTTCCGGATACAATTCGACAAAATGCGCCTGCGCTTCCTTCTTCACCTCGTCCATGTGCGCTTCCCGCGTCACCTTGTCCGGATCGAAAATCGCTTTTTTGAGCGGCTCCTCCGCATACGCGCGAATCGCCGTTTCCAATTCCGGCGAAATTTCGGGAAATACCATCTCGCGCTTCGGTTTCCCGACCTCCGCGATGATTTCCTTTTGGAACGCGACCAGTTTCTTGATTTCCTCATGCGCGAACATAATCGCGTCCAGCACCTCTTCCTCCGGTGCTTCGAGCGCGCCGCCCTCCACCATCAGAATCGCCGTCTCCGAGCCCGCGACCGTGATATTCATCGTCGATTTTTCCAGCTGCTCTTGCGTCGGCATCAGGACAAACGCGCCGTCCACGCGCCCCACGCGCACACCCGCAATCGGCCCGTCCCACGGAATATCGGAAATGCCGAGCGAAACGGACGCGCCGAGCATCCCGCAGAGCTCCGGCGCATTGTCGTAATCGACGGAAAGCACCGTCGCCATCACGTGCACATCATTGCGGCAACGCTTATCAAAAAGCGGACGAATCGGGCGATCGATCAGACGCGCATTCAAAATCGCCGTATTCCCCGGCCGCCCCTCGCGCCGCAAAAAACCGCCCGGCATCTTGCCGACGGCATACATTTTTTCCTCATAATCCACAGTCAGCGGGAAAAAATCCGTCCCCTCCCGCGCCGTCTTGCTGGCCGTCGACGTGACGAGCACCGCCGTGTCCCCGAAACGAATCAACGCAGCGCCGCCGGCCTGCTTCGCCATTTTCCCGGTCTCAATCGTCAGTTTCCGACCGGCCCAATCCATGGAAAATTCTTTGAACATCTGGTTCCTCCTATTTTTGACCCTTTGCAAATAACAAAAATATTATAGCCCAAAAATGCTTCCATTAAAAGAAGAAAGATAGAGGAAACGAAAAATTTTCAGGAAACAAAATTTCCATTTCGATTTCTTGACACTACTCGTCAGGTCTGATAAAGTAAAAAAGAACAGCGGAACCGTTTCGACCGTCCGTCCCTGCGCATTCATGTGAAAGGCTCTCGGCGGAATGCTCCGCTGTTTTTCTTTGACAAGAAAATTTTCTCTTCTCTCTTCCCTCTTTTCCCTCCGTCTCCCACTGGAAAAAGGCGGCGGGGTCTTGTATAATAAAGCCACGGGAAACTGAAAGAAGTTTTCAAAAAGATTGTTTCTATTTTTCTAATCATAAATTGAATTTAGAAAGGAAGGATTGCTATGCCGCTCGTCGGGACACAGGAAATGTTCAGGAAAGCCTATGCCGGGCATTACGCCATCGGCGCTTTCAACGTCAATAACATGGAA
>CAVHDO010000140.1:0-3821 GCA_963634795.1 Oscillospiraceae bacterium | reverse complement strand
TCTGGCGGACGGAAGACGGCGTCCTCTGCGGCGCGACGGAGCCGCGGGCGGATGGGGTGTGCGCGGCGTGGTGAGGGAAGCAGTGCACAGTACACAGTACACAGTACACAGTGCACAGTGCACAGGGTGATTTTGCTACGCAAAATGCGCCTGACGGCGCGAGTCATGTGGGGAGATTCCCAACGGAACTCCTTACAGCACTTCATTTCCTTTCTTTCCCGGGAAAGAAAGGAAACGAAGCAAAGGAAAGAAACCGCCGCCAGGGCAAAATTCGCCTCGGCTCATGGGGCGCCGCCGCTCAGCCTTAAATGCTTACGTCACCTGTTCATGGAACTTTTACTTTAAGACGCATTCTGGCCACTTAAGGCTGCGAGACGCGTCGGTGCCCCGGTGCTTCTTTGTGTTTTTGATAATGTTGGCGCGGCGTCGGCGAATTTTGCACAGGCGGATCCTCTTACAGCAGGAACAGCTCGGAGCAGTGAGCCGGGAGCTTGGAGCGTACAAAGAGATTGAGACGTCAGACATCAGACAATCAGACGTCAGATAAAAGCGGTGGCGCTACGCGCGATTTTTATAAATAAAATGTGGCCGGAGGCCGCCGCAAGTTAAGCCTTCCTTTGGAGGAAGGTGGCGCGAAGCGCCGGATGATGGGTCGCCGAAGGCGCAATATAAAAAATGTCGCGAAGCGACACCGCTAAAATCTGACGTCTCAATCCTGCCTGCCTCAAAAGCCAAATAAAAATCAGCCGCGCCTCTCATCGCTATCTTGCAAAAGTTTCTCATAACCAACGCCACCAAAAAAGGAGCAGGCATAAAGCCCTGCTCCTCATCGCTATCTTGCAAAAGTTTTTTATAACCAACGCCGCAAAGGTAAAAAATAATTCAGCTGTTGCCTCTGATCTTTTCAATCATCCCCGTTGTCGAGCAGCCGTCCACGAAAGGAAGAATTTCCACGCGGTCGGCGGATTCAGCGCCTTTGACATCTTCTTTTTTATAATCGCCGCCTTTGACCAAGATGTCCGGGCGGAGTGTCGCGAGAAGTTTCTCCGGGGTATCCTCCTTGAAAATCACGACTTCGTCGACGAAGCGGAGAGCGGCGAGGAGGAGGGCGCGATCTGTTTCCTTATTCACCGGTCTCGTCGGGCCTTTCAGGCGGCGGACGCTGTCGTCGCTGTTTAGGCCGACGACGAGGCGGTCGCCGAGCGCTTTGGCTTGTGCGAGGTACGTCACGTGGCCGCGGTGCAGGATATCGAAGCAACCGTTCGTGAAGACGACGGTTTCGCCGCGGGATTGCCAGGCGCGAATTTTTTCGGCGGTTTCCTCCCATGCGGCGGGAGCCAAATGGATCGCCGGCGTTTTTGTTTCCCACGCTTCCGTCAGCTCTTCCCGTTTGACGGGGTAGGTGCCGACGCGGGAAACGGCGATGCCGCCGGCGGTATTGGCGAGGCGCAGGGCGTCTTGCATTGGAAGCTTGGCGGCGGCAGCGGCGGCCAAAACGGCCATGACGGTGTCGCCCGCGCCGGAGACGTCGAAGACATCGCGCACCGCGGCGGGGGAATGAATCGTTTCCGTCTCGCCGATCGCGGTGATGCCTTTTTCGGAGCGCGTCACGAAAAGATGTGTCAATTTATATTTTTTGCGCAGCAGCTTTCCGGCGCGTGTGATGTCTTCGTCGGTATTGGAAACGGGCGCGCCCATCGCTTCGGAGAGTTCTTTACCATTCGGCGTCATCGCGAAGGCGCCGGTGTATTTCGTCCAGTCGGCGCCCTTGGGATCGATGAGGACGGGGATTTGTTTCCGGTTTCCCAAAGAAATGAGAGAGGAAATCAGCCGGTCCGTGAGGAATCCTTTGCCGTAATCGGAGAGCACGATGGCGGACAGGCCGTCGTCTGCGGCTTTTTGCAATGCGGTGAGCGTGGCGGTCTCTTCGGCCGGCGAAAGGTTTCGTTTCTCTTCAAAATCGAGGCGGAGCATTTGCTGGCGTGCGCCCAGAATACGTATCTTCGTGATGGTCGAAAAATTTTCGTGCGTCAAAACGCCGCCGGCGTCGATGCCGCTCTCCTTGCAAAGGGAGAGGAAACGCGCGCCGTTTTCATCGTTTCCTCGCACGCCGAAAAGGGAGACGCGGCAGGAGAGCGCCGCCAGATTGGCCGCGGTATTCGCCGCGCCGCCAAGGACGGTGCGCTCGCCGGTCACCCGATTGACGGGGACGGGGGCTTCGGGGGAAATGCGGCTGACGTCGCCGAAGAGGTAGCGATCGAGCATGACGTCGCCGACGACCGCGATGCGAAGGGTCGGCAGGGTTTGTTTCAAAAATTCCGATACGGGCTGTTTCATACCATTTCCTTTTTATACATTGAAACGGAAATACGCGACGTCGCCGTCTTGGATTTCGTAGTCTTTGCCTTCGATGCGGAGGAGGCCTTTTTCGCGGACGCCCGCGTAGCCGCCCAGCGCGAGGAGGTCGTCGGCGGACACGATTTCCGCGCGAATGAAGCCGCGCTCGATGTCGGAATGGATTTTTCCGGCGGCCTGCGGGGCTTTTGTGTTGCGGCGGACGGTCCAGGAGCGGCATTCGTCGGCGCCGACGGTGAAGAAATTGATGAGGCCGAGGAGGGAATAGGCGCTCTTGATGAGGCGCGAGAGGCCGGACTCCGTCTCTCCGAGGTCGGCCAGAAACGCGGCGGCTTCTTCGGCGGAGAGTTCGGACACTTCTTGCTCAATTTGTGCGGAAATCGGCACCCATTTTGCGCCTTCGGCTTCGGCTTCCGCCGCGGCTTTTTGCACGTAGGGATTGGTCGCGGGATCGGCGATGTCGTCTTCGGCGGTATTCAGCACGTAGAGGACGGGTTTCAGCGTGAGAAGATTGAGCTCGCGCACGATTTCAAGATCGTCGTCGGACAGGTCGAGGGCGCGCGCGGGCGTGCCTTCTTGGAGGGCGGCGTCGATTTTTTCGAGGGTCGGCATTTGGGCTTTGGCGTCTTTGATGCCGGCTTGCGCGAGTTTCCCGGTCTTCTGTTTCTTCTTTTCTAATGTTTCCAGATCGGCGAGGCAAAGCTCGGTATTGATGATGCCCATGTCGCGGACGGGGTCGACGCTGCCTTCGACGTGGGTGATGTTGCCGTCTTCGAAGCAACGCACGACGTGGGCGATGGCGTCCGTTTCGCGGATGTGGGACAGAAACTGGTTTCCGAGTCCTTCGCCGCGAGAGGCGCCTGCGACGAGGCCGGCGATGTCGACGAAACGGGTGAAGGCGGGCGTTGTCTTTTTCGGCGAAAAGAGTTTAGCGAGCTCATAGAGACGTGGGTCCGGCACTTCGACGAGGCCGACATTGGGCTCGATGGTGCAGAAGGGGAAGTTCGCCGCTTCCGCGCCGGCTTTGGTGATGGCGTTGAAGAGGGTGGATTTGCCGACGTTCGGCAAACCGACGATGCCGATTTGGAGGTTTGTGCTCATAATTTTTCCTTTTCTTTTTTTATTTTTTCCGCTGATGCGGAGGAGGCTGCTTCGCGGCATGCGCTTTTCGGCGCGAATGGTTCCGCTTCGCGGAATGCGGCATTCGCCGCGCGTCATTTACAATGAATTTTTTTTGCACCTTTCGGTGCGGAATGATTTTGCTTCGCAAAATGCGGCATACGCCGCGGGCTGTACGATGCTTTCGTTCGGAACTCCTTACAGCACTTCATTCTCTTTCTTCCCCGGGGAAGAAAGAGAACGAAGCAAGAGAAAGAAGCCGCCGCCAGGGCAAAATTCGCCGCCACTCAGGGGCGCCGCCGCTCGGCCTTGCCAATGCTAACGTCACCGATACGCGCAGCTTTTAC
>CAVHDO010000139.1:0-3946 GCA_963634795.1 Oscillospiraceae bacterium | reverse complement strand
CCTCTCCGCCGCGTGCACGAGCGCTTCAATCACCATCGTCGTCGTGACGCTGCCGACGCCGCCCGGGACCGGGGTGATGGCGCCGGCAATTTTGGCCACTTCTTCATACGCCACATCGCCGACGGTTTTTCCTTCTTTGCGATTGATGCCCACATCGAGGACGGTGGCGCCCGGTTTCACCATGTCGGCTGTGACAAATTCGGCGCGCCCGATGGCGGCGACAAGAATGTCCGCCTCCCGGCAAATGGTCGGCAAATTTTTGGTGCGCGAATGGCAGACGGTCACTGTCGCGTTTTCTTTTTGCAGAAGCTGCGCGACGGGATTTCCCACGACGATGGAGCGGCCGAGGACGACGGCGCGCGCCCCGTCAATCGGAATCCCGTAGTGATGCAGCATCGCCATGCAGGCGCGCGGCGTGCAGGGGAAAAGGCCGTCTTTACCCGCCATGAGCCGTCCCAGATTCGCCGAGGTCAGGCCATCGATATCTTTGTCCGGCGCGATTTCTTCAATCACCGCCGCCGCGTCGATGTGCGCGGGAAGCGGCATCATCGGCAGAATGCCCGTCACCGCCGGATTTTCATTGAGACCGTGAATGGCGGAAATCAAATCCGCTTGGGAAATATCTCCCGTTTCTTCCGTCAGCCGCACGGAAATCCCGTATCCTTCCGCGACTTTTTGCATATGCGCGGCATACATCGCCGACGCTTTGTCGTCTCCGACGAGCACTATCGAAAGCGTGGGCGTGATTCCTTCGCGGCGCAGAGCCGCCAATTTTTCTGTGATGGAAACGCGAAGCGCCGCTGCCGTTTCCTTTCCGTCCAATATCATGTTTTGCTCCTCAGAAAAGACCCGTGATGTGACCGTCCGCATCGACGTCGATATTTTCCGCGGCCGGTTTCTTGGGAAGTCCCGGCATCGTCATGATTTTGCCCGTGAGCACCACGACGAAACCCGCGCCCGCCGAAACGCGCGCTTCCCGCACATGAAGCGTGAATCCTTCCGGCGCGCCCATTTTCGTCGGATCGTCCGAGAAAGACATTTGCGTCTTGGCCATGCAGACCGGCATGTGCGAAAATCCCATCTCCTCGATGTGCGCGAGCTCTTTCTCCGCCGCCGCATCGTATTGCACCGACACCGCGCCATAAATTTCGCGCGCCACCGTTTCGATTTTTTCTTTGAGCGACAATTCGTCTCCGTAGAGCGAAGCGAAATGCGCGCCCTCATCCATCGTTTCCAAAAGGCCTTTCGCCAAATCGATGCCGCCCTCGCCGCCACGGACGAAGACATCCGATTCCGAGACGCGAACGCCGGCCGACCGACACGCCTCCTCGACGATTTCCATTTCCTCTTTCGTGTCCGTCGGGAATTTATTGATGGCGACAATCACGGGCAGGCCGTACTTTTGCAAATTGGAAATATGACGCAGCAGATTCGGAAGGCCGCGCCGGACCGCTGCCGGATCCGATGTCGTCAGCTCGTTTTTCGCGCGCCCGCCATGCATCTTGAGCGCCCGAATTGTCGCGACGAGGACGACCGCCGCCGGCGCCAAATCACCGAAGCGACATTTGATATCCAAAAATTTCTCCGCGCCCAAATCCGCGCCGAATCCCGCTTCCGTGACGACATAATCCGCCAAATGTAGCGCCGTCTTCGTCGCGAGCATCGTATTGCAACCGTGCGCGATATTCGCGAAAGGTCCGCCGTGCACGAAAGCCGGCACGTGCTCCAGCGTCTGCACCAGATTCGGTTTCAATGCGTCTTTCATGAGCGCCGTCATCGCGCCTGCCGCGTGCAAATCCCCCGCCGTCACGGGCTTATTCTCATACGTATACGCGACGATGATGCGCGAGAGCCGCGCTTTCAAATCCGGAATATCCTCCGCCAAGCACAGAATCGCCATGATTTCCGACGCCACAGAAATTTGGAAACCGTCCTGCCGCGGCACGCCGTCCACCGTCCCGCCGAGTCCCACGACGATGTGACGAAGCGCACGGTCATTCATATCCAGCACGCGCCCCCAGACAATGCGCCGCGGATCGATGCCGAGCGCGTTTCCCTGCTGCAAATGATTGTCCAGCATCGCCGAGAGCAAATTATGCGCCGTCGTCACCGCGTGAATATCCCCCGTGAAATGCAGATTGATATCCTCCATCGGGACCACCTGCGAATATCCGCCGCCGGCCGCGCCGCCTTTTACGCCCATACAAGGTCCCAGCGACGGCTCGCGAAGACAAATCATCACTTTTTTTCCAATCTTGGCCAGCCCTTGCGCCAGCCCCACCGTCGTCGTCGTCTTTCCTTCGCCGGCCGGTGTCGGAGAAATCGCCGTCACCAAAATCAGTTTCCCCATCGGCGCCTTTTGCACCCGTTTCGTCAGCCCCAAAGACACCTTCGCCTTATACAGCCCGTACGCCTCCAGCTCCTCTGGCGAAATCCCAATCGACGCCGCAATCTCTCCGATGGGCTTCATCTCCGCCCGCTGCGCAATCTCGATATCCGACAGCATACCATCCTCCCCTTTCCAAATAAAAGAAACATCTCGCTCGCTGTTTCCGATTTTCTTCATTATAGCATGAAACGCGATTTGAAAAATAAAAATTACAAAAGAAGAAAATTTTTCTCATTTCCTTGCATATGCCCCTTTCTTGCTGTAAACTTAGAAAAACATTATTTCTTCTATATCGACTCCGCAAAAATATTTCAGAAAACTTTTACCGATATCTTTCAAAAGGAGACCATTATGTACGATTTCGATGCAGTGATTGATCGGCACAACACAAACTCCGTCAAATACGATTTCCCGGAAAAATACAATATGCCCGAAGGTCTCCTTCCGTTCTGGGACAGCGACATGGATTTTCGCGTCGCGCCCGCCATCACCGAAGCCCTCCAAAAACGCGTCGATCACGGCATCTACGGCTATTCGGACACAGACGATTCCTATTGGAACGCCGTCCGCAGTTGGTACAAAAATTATTTCAACTGGGACGTCAAAAGAGAATGGCTCGTGAAAACGCCCGGCATTATCCCCGCGTTCCATATCGCCATCCGCGCCTTGACGAAACCGGACGACGCCGTCCTTATCCAGCCGCCGGCGTATTTCACTTTTACCGAAGCCATCACAAGAAACGGGCGCCGCGTCGTGAATTGTCCGCTCACCCGAAAAGGCTCGAAATACATCATGAATGATTTCGACGACATCGAGCGCACCCTGGCGGAAAAAAATGTGAAACTCGCCATCCTCTGCTCGCCGCACAATCCCGTCGGCCGCGTCTGGACGAGAGAAGAACTCTCGGAATTCAGCCGCGTCTGCCGCATTCACGGCGTGCGCATCATCGTCAATGAAATTCATCAAGATTTCGTCTATCCCGGCGCCGACTACACACCCTTCGCCCATCTCAGCGAAGAAGCCGTCCAAAACGCCGTCATTTGCACGACCCCGGCCAAGAGTTTCAATCTCTGCGGCCTCCCCTTGGCGAATATCTGGATCAAAAATCCCACCCTTCGCGCTGCTTTCGTCCGCGAACTCGCCTGCACCGGTTTCGAGCGTCCGAATATCATGTCCCTCCTCGCCGCCGAAGCCGCCTACAGCGGAGGCCGTGGCTGGCTGGAAGAAGTGAAACATTATGTGAAAGGAAACGTAGATTTCACTCGCGAATTTCTCAAAAATTCCATCCCCCGCATGCAGCTCGTCGAGCCGGAAAGTACCTATCTCCTCTGGCTCGACTGCCGCGGCTACGCCCTCTCGGATGAGGAGCTCGCCCGCGTCGTCATCAAAGACGCCGGCCTCTGGCTCGATCAGGGAATTCTCTTCGGCGCCGAAGGCAGCGGTTTCCTCCGCATGAACATCGCCTGCCCCCGCGCCACCCTGAAAGAAGGCCTCACCCGCCTCGCCGCCGCGTTCCAAAAAGTGGAGGAAGAATTGCAAAAGAAACGCGCGCAGAAA
>CAVHDO010000138.1:0-3947 GCA_963634795.1 Oscillospiraceae bacterium | reverse complement strand
TTCTTCCCCGGGGAAGAAAGAGAACGAAGCAAGAGAAAGAAGCCGCCGCCAGGGATAGACAGTTAGCAATTAGCAATTAGCAATTAGCAATTAGAAGTTGACCGAGCTTTTTCTTGCTTGGCTTTCGAGGCGTTTGTGGTTCTCGCTATATAAAAAAATGCGCGAAGCGCGTACCTTCACTGCTAACTGCTCACTACTAACTACTAACTTTTATTGACGCGGAACCGGCGAATTTTGCACAGGCGGGTCTCCTTACAGCGGGAACAGCTTGGAGCTGTGAGCCAGGAGCTTGGAGCAGAAAGCGGTATCGCCTGCGGCGATGATTTTTATAACGCCGTTGGCGTCCCATCACCCGGCCTGCGGCCACCCTCTTCCAATAAAGAGGGCTTCATTGGTGGCGGCTTCGCCGCATCTTATAAAAAGTCGCGCGGAGCGCGCACCTTGCAAGCCTTCCTTTGGAGGAAGGTGCCTCCGGAGGAGGCGAATGATGGGTCGCCGAAGGCGCATATAAAAATGTCGCGAAGCGACACCGCTAAAGTCTGACGGCTGAAGTCTGACCGTCTGAAGTCTCAATCTCGCCTGCCGCAAAACCTAAGCAAGAACCAAGCCCCGCCTCTCATCTCTATCTTCCCTCGGCGCTCATCTCAAACGCCGCAAAACCCAAGCATAAACTCAAGCTATGCCTCTCATCTCTTTTCCACAGAAAGGACCCTCATGAACTACCAAGAATCTGTTTCTTATATCGAAAATCTGACTTCCTTCGGCATCCGGCCGGGACTTTCCCGGATCGAGGCGCTGCTTTCCGCGCTCGGGCATCCGGAGACGGGGTACCGCACGGTGCACGTGACGGGGACGAATGGGAAGGGGAGCGTCGTCGCGATGGTGACGAGCGTTTTAGAAAACGCGTCGCTTCGGGTCGGGCGTTTCATTTCGCCGCATCTTTTGAGCTACACGGAGCGGATTTACGCCGGCGGGCGGGATATTTCCGAGGAGGATTTTGCGCGCGCCGCCACTGTCGTGCGGGACGCGGCCGAGAAATGCATCGCGGACGGCAGCGAGCCGCCGACGGCCTTTGAAGTGCTGACGGCGATGGCGTTTTGGTATTTCAAAGAGCAGGCCGTCGATTACGCGGTGATCGAGGTCGGCATGGGCGGGCTCTTGGACTCGACAAATGTGATCACGCCCGTCGTTTCCGTCATTACGAATGTCGCGATGGATCACGAGGCGTATCTGGGCGACACGATGGAAAAAATCGCCAAACAAAAAGCCGGCATCATCAAGGAAGGGGTGCCGGTCGTGACAGCGGCGCAACATGTGCCGCTCAAAACGGTGAAAAAGGAGGCGCACGCGAAGAAATCGAAATTGTATTTCTACGGGCGCGATTTTGAGATCGAAAGCCGCAGCCGCGCGGAGGGTGGGCAGGTCGTCTGCGTGAAGCGGAAGGATATGCCGAAGGAAACGGAGAAAGCGCTCCTTTTCGTGCCGTTCGTCGGGGCGCATCAGGCGGTGAACGCGGCGTGCGCCCTGATGGCGCTCACGGCGGTCATGCGCGCGGACGATCGCATCAATGAAAACGATGTGCGCGAAGGGCTGGCGCGGGCGCGTTGGCAGGGTCGTTTCGATATGTACCGCGTGGACGGGAAAACGGTGGTCCTGGACGGTGCGCACAATCCGGCGGGCGCGGAGGCATTGAAAGAAGCGCTGGAGGAAACGTTTCCCGACAAGCGCCGCCTCATCGTCTTCACGTCGCTCGCCGACAAGGACACGGACACGGTCATCGAGCTCTTGGTCCGCAAGGAGGACAAGGTCTTCGTGACGGAGGCGCCGGTCGAACGAAGCCGCACGACGCGGGAGCTCGCGGAAAAATTCACGTGCGAGAAAAAAGAGGAAACAAGTGTCGTCGCGGCGCTTTCGGACGCTGTCGCGGAAGCGGGAGAAAATGATATCGTGCTGGTCTGCGGTTCGCTCTATATCTTGGGCGAGGCGCTGACGTGGATTCGGGAGAGGGAGTAGAGTAGAGCAGTGCACAGTACATAGTACACAGTGCACAGGATGACGTGCTTGGCTGTTTTGTCAGGCGGGCGTTTTCCGCTGACCGTGAACCGTGGACCGGGCATGAGGAGCTTGCTTTTCATGAATCGTGAGAAGCGGTAAACGGTAAACGGATGACGGATAACGGCTGTTTGGTCAGGCAGGATTGAGACGTCAGACGGTCAGACGATCAGACGTCAGATGATTGCTGAGTTTTGGGTGTCGTGCCTGAGATCGTTGTTAGCTGTTAGCGATTAGCTGTTTGATGATACTTTATGGATGCGCGGCTTTACGGGATAAAAGGATAAAAATATGGTTTCTTCTCAAAAAATACTTGTGAATGCCGACGATTTCGGGCGGCATGTTTTGATCAATCGTGCGGTGGCCGAAGCCGTGGAGCGGGGGATTTTGCGCTCGGCGACTCTCATGCCGGGCGGCGTTGCTTTTGACGATGCGGTGGAAATCGCGCGTGCGCATCCATTGCTCGGCGTCGGGATTCATTTGACGCTCGTGAATGGAAATCCCGTCTCGGCGCCCGAAGACATTCCGACCCTTGTGGACGAGACAGGGCATTTTTATGATAATCACGGTATTTTTGTGAAACGCTACTTCGCGGGGAAAATCTCAAAAGAAGACATTCGCCGCGAACTTTTTGCGCAAGTGCGGAAAATGGAAAAGACGGGCCTTCCCTTGACGCACATCGACAGCCATCAGCACATGCACATGCTCCCCGGCGTCATCGACATCGCCCTCGACGCGGCCCAAGCCATCGGTCTTTCCGCGACGCGCATTTCCAAATCGCCCCTCTTCACCGGTTTCTCCGGAAATCCCACCCAGCTTATCGGTCGCGCCGGTCTTTGGACGCTGGCGACGCTCGCGAAAAAAAGAGCCCAAGCGAGACATTTTCGTACCCCCGACCATTTCGCCGGCATCGTCGCGGGCGAAGCGGTGACGGAAACGCATTTGCGCCGGATCATTGAAAATTTGAAAAACGGAACGACAGAAATCATGATGCACCCCGGCACAAATAATTCGATTTTAATCAAGGAAACAGAATGGGATCACGACTTCGAAGCCGAATTCACCGCCATGACCTCGCCGGCGATTGCCAAGCTTTTGGAGGAGAGAGGGATTGAGGCGGTAAATTATAGGGATTTATGAGAGGCAGTGCTTTGTGATACATTTGTGGCAGAGACGTCAGACATCAGACGATCAGACGTCAGATGAAAAGCGGAAGCGCTTCGCGCGATTTTGTTATAATGTAGACAACGCCTTGTAAAGACTTTTTCTGACGGGTATTATTTCTGGAATTTGATTTTGAGAAACATGAAGCTGAGAAGGAAAGTGAAGAGGAAATAGGTAATGGATTATCGTAAAATGATTGTATGGCAAAAATCGATGCATTTAATCGAGCTCACCTATGTTATAGTCAAGAAATTGCCGCCGGAAGAATTATATGCGCTGTCTTCGCAGATGCGTCGTGCCGTGATATCTGTCGCGTCGAATATTGCGGAAGGCGCCGGAAGAGGCACGGATAATGATTTGCGACATTTTATGGCGATTGCAAGGGGATCCGCGACCGAATTGGAAACGCAATTCATGGCTTGCGAAATGTTGGGCTATATAGAATCCGCTGATACGCAAGCGGCGATGCAGCTTTTGGATGAAATCCGGCGAATGCTTTCAAAATTGATTCTTAATGGCAAAGCAGATTGATACTTCGGCATGCACAAGCGCCGAAGGCGCAAATAAAAAGATCGTCGCGAAGCGACACCGCTAAAATCTGACGTCTGATCGTCTGGAGTCTGACGTCTTTATCTCTATGTCGCAGAAAACTTTAGCACCGCAAAAGGACAAAAACCACATGAAAAAAACCATTCTCATTCTCATCGGGACATTTCTTTTTATGCTCCTTC
>CAVHDO010000137.1:0-3985 GCA_963634795.1 Oscillospiraceae bacterium | reverse complement strand
TGTAGAGTTGGCGGTCGATATCGGAAACGGGTTGTGTCCAGTCGATGTCGGATTGGTTTGTGAAATCTTGGAGGGGAACATACTTCCATTTTTCAGAATTATTGTCTTGCGTGATTTTTAATATGCCCAACATCACTCTTGCAAATTTTGACTTGATGTATTTTAAGCACGCCTCAGCTTCCGCCGGAGTATCAAATGCGCCGATACCAATGAAGGATTGTGTATAGCCGATTAACGGCTCGCCGATTAACGGCGTTGACAATACTTCTCCCAGTGCCCCGGATCCATTTGATTTCGGCACTAAAACCTTGTATTTTCTCAGGTTGTCATGCTTGTCCAGATATTTTTCAGAAATGTATTTATAATGCCTCTTGTTTTGAATCAGCCCCAAAATTTTGATCTCATCATTCGCTTTTTTCTCGTCCGAAAAAACTTCCAACTGCGTAAAAATCGGAGTGGTCAGACGTCTTTCTCTTCCGCCGCTTCCGACAATCTCTTTGTATTCCGGATGATCTTGATACAATACATCCAGATTGAATTTGTTCTGCGGATAGATAAATTGCTCGATGGATGCAAACGTCCCAAATTGCGATACTTTCTTTTCGATGGAATTGAGTTCGGGAAAAGCGGTAAAAATCCCAATTTCCCCATAATCTTTTTGCGCGTCGCGATACGTAATGACGACGCCGCCTTTTATATCTGTCCCCGGAAATACTTTGTCACTTTTCGGCTCATACAACAAAACTGTCAAATGAGGATCTTTCAGCATTTTTTGATTCCATTCATTTGGCGTTTTTCCCGCATTGAATAAAAAGCGTGCCGGAGTAATCAGCTCGACATGATCACTGAGTTGGTACGCTTCATCCATAAAATGATTATATATAGGTTTGTCGGACGTGTTGAATGTTTCCTCTTGGTACGGCGGATTGCCAATCACAAAGTCAAAATGAATGTTGCGTTCTTTCTTTTTCGTTTCCATGTTTCTTCTCCTTTTGGCGGCAATTTCCCGAAAGGTCAGGCTGTTTCCTCTGCGCCAATCGTAAATGCGGCACGCTGTGCGGACGGGGCGCGTTTCCTCAAAAAGATCGCCCGATTCTTGGAGGGGCGTGAAAAGATTGTCTTGTGAATAGTAGCTGATGTCTTCGGCGTAGGGGACTGCGCCGGTGAGGCCGTCCATTTGCCAGAGGTTCCAGGTGATGCGGAGGATGAGGCGTCTGTATTCGTCGGCCGTCGGGGTGCGATGATAGCGGGCGGCGAGGTTGTTTTCAAAGGTGAGGAGGAGATTGATGCGCGCGATGAGGAGGTTGTCGCCCTGGAATTCGTAGCCGTACACGGATTCGACGGCGCGAAAGGCCCATGTCAGCCATTCTTTTTCGCTTTCGGCATTCTCGGAGGCGAGGCGCAGTTTCCTGTCCAGGAGTCCGCCGCGCGCGGAAAGGGGCAGAATGTCTCCGGTCGAGACGTCGTAGGGCTGGGCGAGGTAGGGGGCTTCGCCGCAGGTGATTTCGAGTCTTCGGCTGTCGATGTAGCGCCGCCATGTTTTCTTTTTCGGTAGCGTCAGCCGCCCGTCAGCGCCCGGCGGTTTCGCAAAAGGATCGCGCCCGCCCCACCACTGGGCGTCGGCGTGGGAAATCATTTTTTCGCAAATCCAAAGGGGCGTGAAAACTTCGGCGTGTTTCCGTGTGCGCGCCGATTGCTGCTCCATGGCTTTCAATGCGCGGTTCCGAATGAGGTCGCCGTGCGCGCCGGTGATCGCATCCGCGGTCATTTCTTCCGCCGGTCGATACCCGTCGCCCAAATATTCATAGGCGTCGGTCGCCCACAAAATCCGCCGCTGCGTGGTCCGGTCAAAAAGCAAGTCGTCCAAAAGTCCCATCGAATGAAGCCGCGCGATTTCGGCCTGCATCCCAATCTGCACCCCATCACCCCCTTCTTTTTCTTTTATTTTGTTATTATACCATCATTTAGAGAAAAGTGAGCAATTAGCAATGAGCAATGAGCAATTCCGGTACGCGCTTCGCGCGATTTTTTATAAAATGCGGCGAAGCCGCCACCGCTTAGCCTTCTTCGGGAAGAAGGTGCCCCGTAGGGGCGGATGATGGACAACTCTATGTGAGAAAAAAGCAAAGAAAAAAAATTCCGCCAAAAAATTTTCATCTGCGTATGAGAATACGCCAAAGAACTTTTTTCTCACATACGTTGACCATCACCCGGCCTACGGCCACCCTCTTCCTGAAGAGGGCTAAATCGTACTCATTTCCGGAAAAAATAATCCTTTCCACTTTCAGAGGACGGAAAACATAACTTTTAGTGACACCTAAGTCGGTCTTGTCGATAAAATGTTTTTATATTTGGAAATGCAATGACAGAAAGTGAGATCTCTCTTTTATTGAGACAATCGATAATTATTTTTATAAAAAGCAATGTGAATTTTGAAAAATTTAGAAAAAATTTATGGTTTAACTTGAATACGGGCTTGACAGAAAATATTTCCCTTTTGTATAATCGTCTCGTAAGGAACGACAAGCGGCTTAAGCCGATGTTTCCAAAGCAAGTCTACCGATTATGTACTTTATACGGCCGTATGATCACAAGGTAGCGCCGAGGGACGCGGGGAGCTTCCGGCGGTTCGTTTCTTGCCGGGCCATTCAAATCGGGGTTCGGTTCCCGAGGAGAGTGGTCCAACCGAAGCCATTCGATTTCAACGACTTGGTTTCATCCCAAAGGCCCGCTCCGAAAGGAACAGGCGAAGGGAAATCACCGCAGCTCCGCATCAGTATGCCCGGTGCCGAACATCTTGGTCACGTCAGTAGTCTTCGGACGAAAACGGGGGTCTCGACGGAGATTCGGGAGTGCGACGGACGGGGAGCGGCTTCCCGCTAAAAGCCGAAAGGCCTTTGGGACATCCAAGCCGTATTTTTCCAAAATTTCTAAATTCGGACACAAAAAAAGTCCGGATTGCCTTTTCGGATTCGGAGGAAAAATCCGAATTCATTTGCCGGATTCTCGTATGGGCGGTCTGTTTCCTTTCTATCCAAAGTACACGGTGTGAAAGCGCAGGCGGCAGGTGCGGGACCTATTGAAAAAACCGTTTCGGCAAGGAACCACCAAAACGGCTTTCTCAATATGAACCAGAGTCTTTTGAGAGTTCTTTCACGAAGTTTTAGCGGACGGAATGAAAGAACCGAGACTCTATTTAGGGTACGTTTATTGTACCCGATTTCTAAAAATTTTTCAAGTGGCAAAAGCCACATTCCTCAAGGAGGATAAAAACATGAATAATAAAATGTTGGAACTTACGTTCCTTACACAAAGCGGCAAGGAAATGCAGCTCTCGATTCCCAATCCGGTCGCCGACCTGAAGCTGGCGACGGTGCAGATAGCGGCGATTGACATCATTCCGGCGCTGCAATCTTCTTCCGGAGAAACGATTTCGTCTCTCAAATCGGCAAAATACCAGACGACCAGCGTCGTGGAAATTACGGACTGAGGAGGACAAGGAAATGGCAACGAAAACCATTGAGAAATCCAAACTCCAAATCCGTTTCCTGGATGCGGAAGGAAATTCGGCAGGCTCTTTCAGCCTCTCGCGGATCGATCCCAAAGCGGACGCGTCGGTGCTCCTCGCCATGGCCAAGGCCATCGCAGGCTTGCAGACGCTCGCGGCGAAGGATTATCGATTGATTGATACGAGTCAGCTCACAGACTGATTCGGTGCAATACGGAAAAGCTCCTCTCATTTGAGGAGCTTTTTTGGTGGAAGCAGTGCACAGTACACAGTACACAGGTTGGCGTGCTTGACTTTTTTACTCAGGCGCGAGATAGCTTAGAGCCGGGAGCCTGGAGCTGGAAGCGGAAAGCGGTGTCGCTTCGCGACGATTTTTTATAAAATGCGGCGGAGCCGCTTCCGATTAGCCTCCTTTTGAAAGGAGGTGGCGCGCAGCGCCGGAAGATAGAGTGCCTCGCAGAGGCACAATTTCAGCTG
>CAVHDO010000136.1:0-3998 GCA_963634795.1 Oscillospiraceae bacterium | reverse complement strand
CAAACATCTTGGAAAACCGTTTCATTCCATTCACCCAATGCCGGAGCCTCGATGCCGGCGCTTTCCATACGGATCACCTTTTGCGGCGCGTACGTGTGCGCCATGGTGTAATCCCGAAGGTCTTTATAAAATCCCTCTTCCGGGCGGCGCATGGTGTAATACTCCTCGATAAAGCCGCGCGACTCTTCCGTGAAAATTCTTGTGTCCAGCGCTTCCGCCAGATCCAGCAGGAGCCGCCGTATATCTCCCCCAAACCGCGGTTCCGCCATGCGGTGATCCATTTCGTTTTTGAAAAACGGTTGCAAGAAGCCTTTCCCATAAGCCCAAAGCAGGAAATACCCCATCCGGTTCATCATATTTTCCGCCGGCATGGCGTCCGGCGCAATCATTCGCAAATTGTCGGTGATCCGTCCCGCATCGTCCATCCAGACATAGGCCGTCCGCTCGACCCACCAATAATCGGGCACGCTCCCCTCGGGGCCTTCCGTCCGCTTCGGGTAAAGTTCATACATATATCCCGAGCCGCCGCGTCCCAAATATTTTTCCTCTGTGTGATTGCCGGGAACCTCGGTAAGATTCTCATTCATCAGCAAATCGTATCCGATGTCCAGTAAATCGGCGGACATCGCGGAAACATCCGCATCGGCCGGTTTGCGGCAAAGAAGCTCCGCGTCCCCCATGTCCTCCATACCGTAGGTCCGAAGAAACGAAGTCCCGTCTCGTCCCGTTTCCTCAGACACGCACACAAACAATTCAATGGGAAATCCACGTGTGAAAAAGGCATCCGCCAGACTGCCGCAATACGCATCCGGCGAGAGCAGCGCGCCCGGCGTCATGATGCCGATCGTTTTGGCCTGCTCCGAAATCACGGCGACGATATGCGCCATGAAATATCCCAAATCCGGCTCCCAAAGCGTGCGACTCTCGACCTTCACCCAAAGCGCCGCGCAGGCTCGGAATAAATCTTTCGGCACATCCGGCGAATGCGGCGTCCGAAGCGCTGCCGTTTCGATTTCCTTTTCGACAGGACAGGTCACCGGCATCACCGTCACATCCGCTTCCCCGTAACGCAGCGTGATCGCATCGCCGTCCATCTCGTAGGTCGCATGACGGAAAGACGCCCTTGCGATCTCATCGGCGAGCGCCCTGCTGTCGGACACGGGCGCGGACAGAAGCACCGTCTGCTCAATCGATATCGGCTCCTCTTCCTCCTCCGCATCGAGGCCTTGCTGCCGGCGCACTTCCGCCTGATCAAGCTCCATCATCCGCCGCATCTGCGCCGTATCGACCACCACGCCGACACGCCGAAGCGCTTCTTGCAATTTCTCGACCGTCCGATCCATTTCCTCCGGTGTCAAGACTTGATCCGGATCCGGCATGAGTTTCTCCAGCTCCCCATTTTCCGAAAAGAAATGCATCCGATCCAGCAGCTGCTCCGCCGCCTGCTTGGCTGTTTCCTCTCGAAACGGCGTCCCATCCGTGCCGACGTAAGTATCCGGTTCCAAATCCGTCTCCGAAGTGAAACCGCCCGACACCGCCATAATCCAAGGGCCGCCCTTGGCACAAAACCGAAACACGTAGTGAATCCGCCCGAAACGCTGCAGCCGGCACACATACTCACACGCGTCCACGAAAGGACAGAAATGCTGCCCGTGCACCAAAAAATCCGTCAAAGCGTCCCGCGCCGCCACGACTTGCGCCATATTGGGAAATGATTTTGCGCTCATTCCTCCGAGCTCCCTTTCTGTTTCCGTCTCTCTCTTTCCTCTTCCTCTTCCGTCTCCGCATCCGCAAACGCCCGGTACGAATCCAAAAGCCGCTCTTCAATCGTCTCGTCATCGGCCGAAAGCCAATCGTCTTCATACGTATCCGCATGATACGTCAGCCAGGCAAATGGCAAATCCGCACGCTCATACGGAATGAGTAGCAGCCCCTCCGTCGATGGCAATTCCTTCTCGAAAATCACATCGCCGTCCCCATTTTGATATGTGGTATGCTTGCCGCCTTCCCCGACGTCATCCGCGGAGGATTTTGCAAGCGGCCACATCACGGAGCGCCCGTCCTGCAAAGACGGCGTCGACAGATCGTAACGGTGCTCCCGCCCGTCGCGATGGGCGCCCGCAAGCACATCCCCATCTGTGCCGGAGATGCCCTCCTTGTAAATGCGCATGCTTTTCTTCGAACTGCGACCGGCTTTCGGCTCCCCTTCGCCCCAAACCTTCGAGATTTGCACCGTCGCCGTCCGATTCTCATTCACTTCATACGCCTCCATGTGAGGAGGAATATCCGGCCCGCCGAAATCAGACACCAACACTTCGAGGCGCCCATTGTGATTCAAATCCGACACAAGAAAACCGACTGTCCCGACGCCCGGCGCCGCCGCAGGCTCCCATACCTCTCTTTCCGAAACAAGAAGCGCCACCTGCTCTTCGGCATCCGGAATCGGATCGTACCCCGCCAAGGTCGCCAGCGGGCAAAGCGCCGCCGCCAAAACCGTCGCCAACATTTTTTTCATCACCATCGTCTCCTCTCTTTGCATAAAAAATATTTCTACGCATGAAAAAAATATTCCCGAATCTTTTTTTCATTATAACAGAAAGAGAGGAAACAGAAAACGCGCGCGAAATCTGTATTTCTTTTTCCTTCTATGGTAAAATGAAAAATATTTGAAAACTTTGAAACATAAAGGAGTGACACCATGGCTCATTGCAATGAATCGTATCTCAATTTGCAAGGCTCGTATCTTTTCGCGACCGTGCGGGAAAAAGCCGACGCGTATCGCGCCGCGCATCCGGATGCGGAGCTCATTTCCCTCGGCATCGGCGACGTGACGCAGCCGCTCGCGCCCGCCGTAATTGAAGCGATGCACCGCGCCGTCGATGAAATGGGAAAGGCCGAGACCTTCCGCGGCTACGGCCCCGAGCAGGGCTATCTCTTTTTGCGCGAAGCCATCTGCCGGCATGATTTCGCCTCTCGCGGCGTTTCCATCGATCCGTCCGAAGTCTTCGTCTCCGACGGCGCCAAATGCGATGTGGGAAATATTCAGGAAATTTTCGCCAAAGAAGACCTCGTCGCCGTGACCGATCCCGTCTACCCCGTCTATGTCGACAGCAATGTCATGGCCGGCCGCAGCGGGCGTTTCGTAAACGGCGCTTTCGAGCATCTCGAGTATCTTCCCTGCTACGAAGAATGCGAATTCCGCCCGAATCTTCCCGTCCACGACCCGATGATTATTTATCTCTGCTCACCGAACAATCCCACCGGCGCCGTCATGGACAAGGCGACGCTCACCATGTGGGTGCGCTACGCCAAGCAGACCGGCTCTGCCATCCTCTTCGACGCGGCGTACGAATGTTTCATCTCCGACGACAATGTCCCGCACAGCATTTACGAAATCGAAGGCGCCAAAGAAGTCGCCATCG
Source organism: Oscillospiraceae bacterium (assembly GCA_963634795.1). Lineage (GTDB taxonomy): Bacteria > Bacillota > Negativicutes > Veillonellales > Dialisteraceae > UBA1822. The sequence continues at coordinate 576 of CAVHDO010000136.1, read as the reverse complement.
AATTCCGTTCCTACTCCAAAACGGCGGGCTTCACCGGCGTCCGCTGCGGCTACTGCGTCATCCCGAAAGAATTGATGCTGGAAACAAAAGCCGGCGAGAAAATCTCCGCCAACGCGCTCTGGGATCGCCGCCAATGCACGAAATTCAACGGTTGCTCCTACATCGTCCAGCGCGGCGCCGAAGCGATTTATACGGAAGAAGGCCAAAAGCAAATCCGGGAAACCATCGATCTGTATAAAAGAAACGCGGCCATGATCCTGGAAGCCGCGAAAGCCTGCGGCCTCTCCGCTTCCGGCGGCACAAACAGCCCCTACGTCTGGATGTCGGTCCCCCAAGGCATGACAAGCTGGGATTTTTTCGATTTTCTATTGGAAAAAGCCCAAATCATCTGCACCCCCGGCTCCGGCTTCGGCCCCTGCGGAGAAGGCTACGTCCGCCTCACCGCGTTCAATACGCCGGAAAAGACGAAGGAGGCAGCGGAACGGATGAAGAATGTGATGGGAAAAAGCAAAACTTAAGGTTGCTTGGCTTTTATTTGCGTTTGCGACGCGCAGCTTTCTGCTGACAGAGATGAGA
>CAVHDO010000135.1:0-4024 GCA_963634795.1 Oscillospiraceae bacterium | reverse complement strand
ATTGGAAAAATAATCAGTGCGGCCGTTTTGGCGTTGGGGATTGGTTTGTCGGGAAATTTGTTTGCGGAGGCAGCGGGACCGCTGATCAGTGCGCTTCCGCCCGTGGTGTCGACGGCGTCTTCGAATTTGCGGGGACGGGTGTTGGGAGATTTCGTCATCGATTTTCCGACCTTGACGAAGATCGACGAAAGAGCGGGACTTTCGGCGGACGAGAAACAGTTTGGCAAACTCGGCTGCACGACGGCCGTGAAACGCCTTCCGTCCGGCGACACATTGGTCGCGCATTCGATGGATTCCTTCTACAGCATGCGCCCGGGCTATATTTTCCGCACGGCGGTGCCGGGGCATTTGAAAACGGTGGGGCTTGCCTACAATCCGTACAGCGGGCCGGATTTTGCGACCGTTGCCCGAAACGGACTTTCCGAAAAAGAATTGTGGCCGCTTCTCTTTGCGACCACGGATATTTTGAATGAAAGAGGGCTGTATGTCGAATTCAATATGCGGCCCGGCGAATCGGAATATTTCGGCATCAAAAAATCGCGCGGGACGAAACCCGGCGCGGCGGAACGGATGTCGATATTGGCGCTCGTGCGTTATCTCGGCGAACGGGCGGGGAGCGTCGAGGAAGCCGTTTCCTTGGCACGGACGGTCAATGTGCACGGCCTTTCCGACGGACGCATCGATTGGACGGGCGCGCTGACGATTGCGGATGCGACGGGGCGTTTCGGCGTTTTGGAACTCGTCGACAATCGTCTGGTCTGGAATGAGGGCGAAGCGGTGCAGGCGAATTACGTCGTGAGCCCGGCGTACAAGGATCGCGCCCTGTACGGGACGGGTCACGGCCGCGCGGACGTCATGAAACAGGGAATCGGCGCCGTGGCGAGCGAAGCGCAAATGGAATCGTTGCTCAGAAAAGTGCGGTTTTCGCAAATCACGAGTCCGTACACTTGCCCCTTCGATGTGCGCGATGAATTCACGGGCGATGACAGCCCGGGTCTCCAAACTTTCGGTCTCACGATGAGCGAGGCGCTCTCGGAGGAAAATCGCGATTATATGGGGAAACTCGCGAATCAATACGCGCAGGCGGTGGGCTCGCAATCCTTGGCACAGCTCAAGCGCGAAGGCGTGCAATGGCAATCGGTCTTCCAGGTCGTGGCGAATTGCAATCAAAAGACGCTGCAGGTCATGTTCTTCGAAAATCCGCAGACGACGTATAAATTTGCGGTGGGAAGATAAGAAAGGGAAGAGGGAAGAGGAGCTCGGCTTTGGGCTCTTCTTTTCTTTTGCGGTGTTTGAGATAAAAACTTTTTTGTGATAGGGAAGAGATGCCCGGCTTGATTTTTGATTGGCTGTTTCGGCAGGCAAGATTGAGTCATCAGATATCAGACGTCAGACATCAGATCTTGCTTGACTTTTTTCGTCAGGCGTGGGAATGTTGCTCGATGATAGGGATGAGGGGCTCGGGTTTGAGTCCTTTTTTCTTTTGCGGCGTTTTGTGTGAAATGTTTTTTGCCGGTAGGGATGAGGGATGGCGTTTGAAGGGCTTGAAATGGGTTGAAAAGGCTTGAAAGGCTTGAAAGGCTTGAAAAGCTTGAAAAGGCTTGAAGGAATGCATCAAGCCTTATCAAGCCTTGACGCCCAAGGCAATCAAGGGAAAGCTTGAGAAAGCGCCGCGACAGCATCAAGCCTTATCAAGCTTTGACGCTCAAGGCAATCAAGAGAAAGCTTGAAAAAGCGTCGCGACGATTTCAAGCCTCATCAAGCCTTAAACGAAGCGGAGATTTATAAATTTTTCTCGGCTTGGATTTTCACGGCCGTTTCTATAAAAGAGAGGACGGCGCTTCGGGGCGGGAGGTCGGTGCGGTAGGCGAAGCGGATGGGGTAGGCGGCGGTTTCGTCCAAGGGGAATTTTTGGAGAGCGCGGTATTGCTCCGCGGAAAGCGTGGCTTTGGCGAGGACGTCGGGGCAGAAACAGAAGCCCATTCCTTTTTCGCAAAGCGCCACCAGCAGTTCGACGTTGTCGGCCGTCGCGACGGGGGTCGGGGTGATGTCGCGGGATGCCAGGAAGGCGTTTCCGATGCGGCCTGCGATGTCTTTCGGATTGCCCAAGACGAAGGGCGCGCCGGAAAGCGGCGGGAGGCGGCCTTGTTTCCATTCGCGGACGGCGGCCTCTTTTTTGTTTCCGAAAAAGGCCGAAAGACATTCTTCGGCGGCAAAGAGGCAGATGGTCTCGCGGTAGAATTCGCGAAGGGCGATGCCGGGCGTCGGCGCGTCGAAATTGGCGATGGCAAGATCGAGCTCCGCCTCTTGCAAGAGACGCGACAGGCCCTCATTCGTATTTTCTTTGATGACGATTTGGATGCCGGGGTGAATGTTTCGGAAACGGGCGAGGATGTCCGGCAGGATGGCGCGGGCGCGGGTCGAGGCGATCCCGAGGCGCAGCGTCCCTTTTCGATCGGCGCGGATGTCGTCCATTTCGCTGCGAAGCACGTCGAGGCGGCGCAAAATGTCTCCGGCGTACGGCAAGAATTCGCTGCCGGCATAGGTGAGGACGAGCGGCGTCTTGCGGACGAAAAGGCGGCAGCCCAGCTCCGTTTCGAGGGCCGCGATGCCGGCGCTGAGCGATTGCTGTGTGACGTGCAGGCGATCCGCCGCTTCAGTGAAACTGTCCGCTTTGGCAGCGGCGATGAAATATTCCATTTGGATCAGGGTCATACGGATTCTTCTTTCTACAAAATGAATTTGTGGGGATTTCAAGAAATAACAGTTTGCGTATGTGAGAAAAGAAATATAAAATGAACCCAAATTTCAGGGAAAGAGGGGGTCATATGGAAACGGTCGTGCTCGGTTTATTCTGCGGGGCTTTATTGATTAGCCTCGCGTCCGGGGCGTCGATTCTTTGGGCGCTCGCGGCCGGTTGGTTTCTTTTCGCCGGGTACGCACGGCGCCGCGGGCAATCGTGGCGGCAAGTGCTCCGGGTTTCTGTTTCCGGTATTTCCGCCGCGAAAAATATTTTGATCACGTTCTTTTTGATTGGAATGCTGACGGCGCTTTGGCGCGAGGCGGGGACGATTGCGACCATGGTCTGCTTTGCCGTGCGCTGGATGAGCCCGGCGGATTTTCTCGTGATGACTTTCGGGATGAATTGCGTGCTGTCCGTCCTGACGGGGACCGCTTTTGGCACGGCGGCGACGATGGGCGTCATTTGCGGCATTATGGGGACGGCGCTCGGCGTCTCGCCCGTGTGGGTCGGCGGCGCGGTGCTCTCCGGTGTGTATTTCGGGGACCGCTGCTCGCCCGTTTCCACCAGCGCGCTCTTGGTCGCGACACTGACGCACACGGATATTTTTGAAAACATCCGAAACATGGTGCGCACGGCCGTCGTGCCGTTTCTTCTGACTTGCGCCGTGTATGCGGCGGTGGGTTGGCAGGCGGAGGCCGGAGGAAATATTCCGGATTTTGCCGCTGTCTTCGGGACTGAATTTGATCTTTCGGCGTGGACGGTGCTGCCGGCCGGCGTGCTCCTCGCGCTTTCGTTGGCCAAAGTCAATGTGAAACGGGCGATGACGGCGAGTATTGTATCGGCCGTTCCCGTCTGCGTTTTCGTGCAACACACGCCGATGGAACTGTTTCCGTCGCTTTTGCTGACGGGATTTGCGGCCGAGCATACCGAAGTGGCGGCGCTCTTGGACGGCGGCGGCGCGTTCTCCATGGGGAAGGTCGCCGCGATTGTCTGCATTTCCTCCGCGTATTCCGGCCTTTTCCAAAGCACGGGACTTTTGCGAAATCAGCAAGCGTGGCTGCAAACATTATCCGTAAAAACGACGCCCTTTTTCGCGATGGCGACCGCGTCCGTGCTGACCTCCATGCTGGCGTGCAATCAAACACTCGCCATCCTGCTCACGCATCAGCTGGCGCGCGACGTGGAAACGGACAGGAGCCGCTTGGCGGTATCGTTGGAAAATTCCGTGGTCGTCCTGGCGCCGCTCGTCCCCTGGTCCATCGCCGGAGCCGTGCCGCTGGC
>CAVHDO010000134.1:0-4128 GCA_963634795.1 Oscillospiraceae bacterium | reverse complement strand
GTTTCTTTCCTTTGCTTCGTTTCCTTTCTTTCCCGGGAAAGAAAGGAAATGAAGAGCTGTAAGGAGTTCTGTACGAAAAAATCGCGCATGATTCATGCGAAAAAGCTGCTAAGCTGAAAATTTCACATACGTTGACCATCACCCGGCCTGACGGCCACCCTCTTCCTGAAGAGGGCAAACTGGTACGCGCTGCGCGCATTTGTTATACGCCACCGGCAACCGTTCACCGGAAGGTTGCCTCCAGAAGAAGGCTAAGCGGTGGCGGCGTATGCCGCATTTTGCGCAGCAAAATAAAAGCGCCGAAAAGCGCAAAACTTTATGTTTCACATACTGCCGTCCATCATCCGGCCCTACGGGCCACTGAAAACCGTCCACTGGACGCTTTTCTCCAGAAGAAGGCTAATTTGTGGCGCTGCGCGCATTCATATAAAAAGCCCCGCGAAGAAAATGAAAATAAAAATTTCCACGACACCGAGAAAAAATTTCTGCTTGACAGAAAAATTTTCCGGTGATACAATGTACCATCATAACAGCTCGATGAGCGGGAGGAGTAGTCTCGCGAGGCACAGCCAAGAGAGCCGGCATGGGTGGGAGTCCGGTGTGTGCGCGTGGGGTGAATGGGCCCGTGAGAGGCAGTCCGATCCGGTTTCCGGGGTAGGCACTGACGGTTTCTTTCGCCGTTATCCGAAAGCGTGTACTATCATGTACATAGAGCCGGATTCTTTTTATGGAATCAATGAGGGTGGCACCGCGGATTTTCGACCTTTCGTCCCTTGCAGTTACTGCAGGGGTCGAGAGGTTTTTTTGTTGAAAGAAAGGGTGAAACGTGATGGAGGAAACAAGGGAGTCGTCGCTTCCGGTATTTATCAAGTCGCGGGGAGGGAAATTCCGGTGGCTGACGGTGTCGACTTTGATGCTCGCGATTGGGATGATTTTGCATCTGGTCTCGCCGTCGGTGATGGGGTTCACGCCGAACTGGGTGATTGCGACGTACTGTGTGGCGATTTTGCTCACGAAGCCGTCGTACCGCCAATGCCTCGGGATTTGCATGGTGGCGGCGCTGATGGAAGTTTTCACGTCGAAGTCGGCATTTCCGTACGGGGATTTCGCGAGTGAATTTGCAGGGGCTTTTGTGGCCGGTTTCTTCGCGCACAGCGTGCCGCCGATCAAGATAGGGAAATTTTCGCTTCGCCCGACGCTCGCGGGATTTGTGACGACGCTTGTCTCCGGCGCGATTTTCACGGCGATTCTGATGTTTGTGACGGGGATTCCGCTGCCGATTTATCTCTACGGGATTTTGCCGGCGGTGACGCTCGTCGCGGTGGGAAACGGAATCATCGCACCGTTTCTGTATTTCCCGGCGCTCCGCCTCTTCAAATCGATGCATTACATGGCGGAGTCGGAGGTGCCGGACAGCGACCATTCTGATTTGGTCTTGAAGCAGGAAAAAGAGGGCATCGTCAGCGTGGAACATTTGACTTTCACGTATCCGTTTTCGGAGAAACCGGCGCTCGCGGACGTTTCCTTGCAGATACAAAAAGGAGATTTCGTCGTATTGACGGGGGCAAACGGCGCGGGCAAGACGACGCTTTTGATGTCGATGATCGGCGCGGTGCCGCATTATTACGGCGGGACGATGCGCGGGATGGTGTACACGGACGGCCGGGCGACGACGCAGACGAATATTTCCGATTTGGCGTCGTCCATCGGGGTCATTCTGTCGGATTACGGCGCGCAGATTGTGACGATGACGGTGGGCGAGGAAATGGCGTTCACGCTGGAGAATCACGGTTTCCCGCCGGAGGAAATCCGGAAACGGTCGAAGGAGGCGCTCGCGAAAGTCCATCTGGACGGGCTGGAGGAGAGAAAGGTCACGCAGCTTTCGGGCGGACAGCGGCAACGTCTGGCGATTGCGGCGGTGCTGGCGGAGGAGCCGAAGGTCGTGGTCTTCGACGAGCCGACGTCGGCGCTCGATCCGGAAGGGATTCGCGAATTTTACGAATTGGTCGGCGCGCTCAATCGCGAGGACGGGCTGACGGTGGTGGTCGCGGAGCATCATTTGGAAGCGGTGCTGCCGTACGCGAAAAAATTCGTCCTGCTCGATCAGGGGAAAATTGTCAGCGAAGGCGCGCCGGAAGCGGTCATGCGCTGTATGTACGAAAATCACATTTACGAGGAAGCGGTGCCGGAAATTTTCGCGGCGCAGCTCGATTTGGAAAAGGACGGCGCGAAATTCCCGCGTTCATTCCTGAATCTCGATGATGCGGCGTTCTCGGTCGCGGCCACGGCGGGAAAGGGGGCCTTCTGATGTTGGAGATGAAAGAAATTTCCTTTCGGTACGGAAAGGACGGGCCGGAAATTTTGAAGGATGTTTCTCTTTCCTTCGACCGCGGCGAGTTTATCGCGCTCACCGGACGAAACGGGAGCGGGAAGACGACGATCACGCGGCTTTTGACGGGTTTGGAGAAACCGGATGCGGGCCGGATTTTGTACGACGGTCGCGATGTGACGAAAGAGGGCGCGGCGGAGCGTTCGGCTTTCATCGGTTACGTTTTCCAGCAGCCGGATCGGCAGATGTTCATGCCGACGGTGCGGGAAGAGGTCGGCTTCGGGCTGTTTCAAAAAGGGAAACGGGGCGCGGAGCTCGACGAAATCGTAGACAAAGCGATGGCGGCGGCCGATATTTCCGAATTGGCCGATGAATATCCCAGGACTTTGTCGCGCGGCGATCAGCAGCGGACGGCGATTGCGTCGGCTCTGGCGATGAATACGGAGTATCTCGTCCTCGATGAGCCGACGAGCGGGCAGGACGGGCGCGAGAAGAAACGGCTCTGCGCGCTCATGAATGCGCTGCGCGAGAAGGGGATCACGATTCTCCTCGTGACGCACGACATGGACATCGTAGCGGGAGAGGCGAGCCGCGTGCTGGTCTTGGCCGGGAAACAGATTGCTTTCGACGGGACGCCGGAGGCGCTTTTTTCCGAAGAGAATCGCCCGGAAGAATGGGGGCTGTCGGTGCCGACGTCCGTCCGATTGGGACGCGCGCTGCCCGGGGCGCCGTATTGCCGGGATATGAAAACATTTTGTGAATCGTACAGAAAGGCGGGTGCGGGGAAATGATGGCAAAATTGGTCCCGATTACGAAAATTATTTTGACGGTGGGGACGGCCTTCTGGGCTCTCGTGTTGCATCGCCCCGACAGCCTGGCCGTCCTGATGTGCGCGGAGCTCTTGCTCCTCATCGCGGCGCATCTGCTGTTTCAAAATATCAAAACGGTGCTGACGCTGGCGGTCTTCGCCGTCATGCTGGGCGCGGTGGAATACCTGGGTGGCGGGACGGTGGAAATGTGCGAAATCGCGGCGCTGCGCATGATGGATATGACGCTGCTCTTCATCTACCTCTTGGGGACGACGCGCCTGCAGGATCTCACGGCGACGATGGTGCGGCAAATGCACGTGCCGTACGAATACGCCTTCATGTTCACGGCGGGACTCCGTTTCGTCCCGGATTTTATGGAAGAAAACCGCGCGGTCGCCGAAGCGCAGGCGTGCCGGGGGCTGGCGCTCGAAGGAAATTTCTTCAAAAAAATTCATCGCTACCTCTCTATCGTCCGCCCGCTCATGCTCCGCTCCCTCGGCCGCAGCGAAACCATGGCGCTCTCCCTCGAGCTCCGCGGCTTCGGCTCAAAGAACAGAACCTTTCTCGACAGTGTAGCCCCCAAAGGCATGGATTATCTTTTTATGATTTTGGCCGCCGGAGTGACGGTATTCGTGATTTACGGAAGGATTATGATGGGATTGTAAGAATGCGGGCAAAAAAAGAAATAGAGCAACGCTATTCTGCCGAAGTGCTCTCACCGATAGGCGCAGCGTCCAACGGGCCTGGTCCCTCTATTTCTTTTAGAAGTCTATCAAAAGAAATCTTTGCTGTCAATGATGGGTTTGTAAGCAGAAAAAAGGCTTGCAGGAAACAGGTTACCGTTTCCCGCAAGTTTTTTTTTTGTTGGGATTGGATTGGCGCAAGGCATCGCGGCTTTTTTTATATGGAATCATGCGGGGAGTATTCCCGCAGAACTCCTTACAGCACTTCATTTCCTTTCTTTCCCGGGAAAGAAAGGAAACGAAGCAA
>CAVHDO010000133.1:0-4166 GCA_963634795.1 Oscillospiraceae bacterium | reverse complement strand
GGGATGAATGTGGGCGAAATGCGTCTTCCGCAAGACGGCGGGGCGCGCCATACGGAGGACGGCGTTCGCTACGATCTGCGTATTTCCACACTGCCTTCGCTCTACGGGGAAACCATCGTCATCCGCATTCTCTCCGGTCGCCTTCCTTTCATCGAAGAGAATCGACTCGGGATGCTGCCCGTGCAAGAGACCCTGTTTCAAAATGCGTTGCGCCAAAAAAGCGGACTCCTTCTGACGACAGGACCCACCGGCTCCGGCAAGACGTCCACGCTCTACAGCGCGATGAAACTCCTCAATACGCCGGAGGTGAATATTCTTTCCATCGAAGATCCCGTCGAGTACCGCATCGACGGCGTCACACAAATTCAAATCAATGAGAAAGCCGGGCTCACCTTTTCCGAAGGGCTTCGCGCGCTCGTCCGCCAAGATCCCGACATCCTTATGATCGGCGAAATCCGCGACCGGGAAACGGCGGAGATTGCCATTCACGCCGCGCTGACGGGACATCTCGTCCTCTCGACGCTCCATACGAACAACGCCGTGCAAGCGCCGCTTCGCCTGATTGATATGGGCATCCCGCCCTATCTGTTGGCCGCGGCGCTTTCGCTTGTCATTTCCCAGCGCCTCATCCGCAAAAAAGACGGCGACGGCCGCACCGGCATTTTCGAAATGCTCGCCGCGACCGAAAATGTCCGCCGCCTCATTCGGGAAAACGCATCGCCCGCGGCGCTCGCCGAAGAAATGAAGAAACAAGGCCAGCCCGATATGGCCGAGACCGCCCGCATGAAAATCCAAAACGGCGACATCGACGAAACCGATGCCGCGCCATTTGAGCAAGGAGACTGATATGGACGCACTCACTCCGCTTTTGACCGCGCTCTTGCAAGACGCGCCCGCGCTGACGGACATCCACCTGACCGACGGCGAACCGATCCGCATCCGCCTCCACGGAGAACTCCGCACGACCGAGACGCCGTCGCCGGATATGGCCACCACGTTTCTTCCACTTCTCTCCGAAGAGAAACAGAAAATATTACAGGAAACGGGCGCCGCCGATACCGCCGCGACATTGGGTGGGAAGCGTTTCCGTCTTCATCTTTATCGCGCCGGAGGAAAATTCGCCGCCGCGCTGCGCCTGCTGCCGGACATCGGTGCGTTTCCGAAAGATCCGGACGAAAATTGGTTGTTTCACGTGAAACAATTTCAGACGGGACTCATCCTCGTCACGGGCCCGACCGGCTCGGGAAAGACGACGACGCTCGCGCACATCATCGAAGACATCAATCAAAACCGCGCGTGCCACATCATCTGCGTGGAAGACCCGGCGGAATATCTGTACGTTTCTCAAAAAGCGCTCATCCGCCAGCGAGAAATCGGCCGTGACGTCCGCGATTTTGCCGAAGGCGTCCGCGCCGCGATGCGTGAAGACCCGGACGTGCTCGTGATCGGGGAGCTCCGCGACAGCGAGACGATGGCCGCCGCGCTCACCGCCGCCGAGACCGGCCACCTCGTCCTCGCGACGCTCCACGACCGCAGCGCATTGGAAGCCATCGGCCGCATCGTGCATTCGTTTCCGCCGGAAAAAGAAACGGAAATCCGCCTGACACTCGCCGCCGTCCTTCGCAGCGTCGCCGCGCAAGTGCTGTGGCATCGGGGCGACGACACGGCGCTCCTTCGGGAACTTCTCGTGAATATCCCGCCCGTCGCGCACATCATCCGCGAAGGCCGCGACCCGCAGCTCATCGGCTACATGGAAATGGGACAAAAAGGCATGCGCACGATGAAACAAGCCATCGATCGCTATATTTCCGCCGCCGCGCTTTCGACGGAGGAGGCAAACCGTCTTCGTGCCGCCATCGGACAGTAAGCCATGAAAGAATATCGCTACAAAGTCTATCGCGAGGGCGAGACGCCCACAGCCGGCAGTCTCCACGCCGCGTCGCAGGAAGAGGCCGCCGACAAACTCCGCGAAAAAGGCTTTCGCATCATTCGTATCGAAGCCGTGCCGAAGAAACGTTTCGCGCGCCGACCATTTTTCGATCGGCGGAAACTGTCCGTTTTTTGCCGCGAATGGGCGTCGCTCTTGGATGCCGGCATTCCGCACACGGCCGCGCTCTCCATGCTGGCCGCGCACGAAGGCGAAAAAGAGAAACCGATTCTCCTTGCGATGGCCGCCGCCATTACGGACGGTACGGAAACGGCCGGCGTTTTTCGGAAAAGCGGCGAATTCCCGGAATTTTTCTGCGCCATGCTCGGCGTCGGCGAATTGGCCGGCACGCTCCCTGAAGAACTCCGCCTCCTTTCCGCGCATTACGAGCGGGAACGGCAGTTTCGCAAAAAAATCACGGCGGCGCTTTCCTATCCGCTGTTCGTTTTGTTCTTCGCCTGTTGCGTGTTTCTTCTGATTCTGACCGTCGTCCTGCCGTCATTTTCCCTGCTGTTTCATGCACTTTCGATTCCATTGCCCGCGATGACGGCCGCCGCGCTGTCCTTCGGTCTCTTTTTGAAAGAATACGGTCTGTTTCTTTTATTGGCGGTGCTTCTCGCCATTTTGGCACTCTCCCTCTACGCGCACACCGAAACGGGACGCGATCGCCTATACCGATTTCTTTTGCGTTCGAAATTTATAAAACGCCTGCTTCTCATTCGCTTTGCGACCGCGCTCTCCGCCCTTTTGACCGCCGGCGCGCCCCTTTCGGAAGCCTTGCCCGAAGCCGCTGCCGTCACGGAAAATACGGAAGCCCGCCGCCGCATCGCCAAAGCCGCCAAATCCGCGACCGCCGGCGTCCAGCTCTCCCAAGCCCTCGAGAGCGCCGATTTCACCTTGCCACTCCTGACGCCCATGATCGCCGCAGGCCTCGAAAGCGGCCGCCTCCCCGAATTTCTGGATCGCGCCGCCGTGATTATGACGCAGGAAACGGAAGAAAAACTGGATCGTTTCAAAACCATCGCCGAGCCTGCCCTCCTCCTCTTCGTAGGCGCCCTGACAGCCGCCGTCGTCTTCACGGTCATGCTGCCTGTCTTCGGAGCGATTGGGAGAGGATTGTGAAGGGGGAACTGATTTGTGCTGGCTTTTTTTGTCAGGCAGGATTGAGACGTCAGACATCAGACTTCAGACGTCAGAACGGGCTTGGCTTTTCCGGGCAGGCGCAAGATTACCTAAGAGGGAAAGAAAAGCCGGGAGCCATATAAAAATCGCGCGCAGCGCTTCCGCTTTGATCTGATGTCTGAAGTCTGATTGTCTGACGTCTTTGGCACCGTGTTAGGCTATAAGTTTTTTCTGCAATGCATTTTCTTAAAATTGACGGCGTTTCGTTTCCTTTGTATAATGAGGCCACGAGTTTAATGAAAAGTTGCTTAGAATCAATTTCTGGAAACGGAGAGAGAATATGACATCCGGGAAAGAAGATTACTTAAAGGCGCTATACACGCTGGGGGACGACGGGCATGTCGTTTCCAATAAAGATTTGTCCGATTTGCTCGAAGTTTCGCCGCCGTCCACGTCGGAAATGATTGCGCGGCTGCAAAAAGAAGGATACATCGATTATCAGGCGTACAAGGGGAGCCGACTCACGGAAAAGGGGCGGCGGGAAGCGGCGCGAATGATTCGGTACCATTGCCTATGGGAGGTCTTTTTGGTGCGGCATTTGGGCTTTTGCTGGAGCGAGGCGCATCGGGAAGCCCATCAATTGGAGCATCACGTGTCGGAGGAAACGATTCGGCGCTTGGATGCGTTTCTGGGATATCCGGTGTATTGCCCGCACGGCACACCGATTCCCGCGGCCGACGGCACTCACGCCCCGCAAAGCACGCGGCGCCTGATCGATTTGAATGTCGGAGATCGATCGCGAATCGGTTATTGCCGCGAAGATATGGAGCTCATGGATTATTTGCAATCCGCCGGCATCGAAATCGGCATGGAAATCTGCGTGACGGCCAAAGAACCCTACGAAGGCCCGATTCGTTTCTCGGCCAAAGGCAGAGAGTACTTCCTGAGCTACAAAGCGGCAAAACAACTTTTTGTGGACGAAGCGAAATAAAAAAAGGCTGCGAGAAAATGATTTTCATTTTTTCGCGGCTCTTTTTTGTGGAATCATGCGAGATGTTTTCCCACGGAACTCCTTACAGCTCTTCATTTCCTTTCTTTCCCGGGAAAGAAAGGAAAC
>CAVHDO010000132.1:0-4184 GCA_963634795.1 Oscillospiraceae bacterium | reverse complement strand
AATTTCATAGCTCCCAAGACGCCGCTCTGCAAACGCTGTGAAAAGAGCAGGGCAGCTGTCAGCGGCGCTTTCTCATTCGGTGGTGGTCCCGTGATAGCGAGGCCGGCTAACCGTCGGGCTTTTGCGAAAGCAACGGCCCCGGATGCTGCGGAAAAACGGCAAAAAGAGAAAGTGGCGCATCCTTCCGATCTGATCAATGCGGAGGATTCGATGCCGGAGACAATCGGTCGTTTCCGAAAAAGAAATGGGCCATCCTAAAGGAACGGTGTGACAGCCGGAAATCGAAATAGGAAATGTCAAAAGATCCGGTAGCCGTGACGGTCGAGCGATCGACCTATAACATCGGATTCTCGCACAAGTAGCCAAAGGCTAACCGCATACACAGCGTGGTGTAAAGAACCTAACACGTGTGCGAATGCTTGATGAACGTTATCAGAAAAGGCTGGTCTGTCGGGTTCCCGGGAAACCGGCGTTGCGGTAGTTCGGGGGTCGCTCCCCCGGGCTCGCCCGCAGCGGACAGTAGCATAAGGGTCATTTCGGTGTGGGTGTATGCAGAAATGTGTGCAGGGCGGTGTCTTGGAAGCTATGAAACCAATATCAAAAGGCTGTGAAAAAATGGGAAACCGTTTCATTCACAGCTTTTTTTATGCGTGAAATCCTCTTCCGATCGCTATCCGTTTCCCGTGTAACCGTTCACCGAGCAGGAAAAACCATCTTTCATCCGCATGAAGGTTCGGTGAACGAAAAACGGAAAACAAATAGGCCACATTCTTTTTTTGTGCTATTCTGACGGAAAAATTGCCAAAGGAGGCCGCCGTGCTCGGCTGTTTCGTCAGGCATGACGTTTCTTTTTTTACAAATTCGCCCGTTTCCTCTATAATAAGGAAATATGAAAATACGATAAGAGGAGCGAAACGAAATATGGTTCTCATCGATACATACGACGTCATTGTCATCGGCGCGGGGCATGCCGGGTGCGAGGCGGCAATCGCGGCGGCCAAGCTCGGTTGCCGCACGCTTTTGACGACGATTTCTTTGGACAATGTCGCCATGATGCCCTGCAATCCCGCGATTGGCGGGCCGGGGAAGAGTCATCTCGTGCGCGAAATCGACGCGTTGGGCGGCGTAATGGGCATCGTCGCCGACGAGACGGCCATCCAGATGCGCATGCTGAATCTCGGCAAAGGACCGGCGGTGTATTCGCTGCGCGCGCAATCGGACAAGAGCGCCTACCACCGTCGCATGAAGGAAATCGTCGAGAATACGGACCATCTCGATTTGAAACAGGTCATGGTGACGGATCTTTTGATCGAAGACGGTCGCGCGGTCGGCATCGTGGGCGAGCTCGGAGAAGCATTCGCCGCGCGCGCCGTTATTTTGGCGACGGGCACGTATCTCGACAGCCGCATCATCATCGGCGAAACGATCTACAGCGGCGGCCCGTCCGGTATGCGCCCCTCCGTCGGTTTCTCGAAAAATTTACGGAAACACGGCATCGAGCTCCTGCGTTTCAAGACAGGCACGCCCTGCCGCGTCGACCGGCGTTCACTTTGCGCGGAACATATGCAAGTCGAAGCGGGCGATCCCCGGCACCATTCGTTTTCCTTCTTGCACGACGCCGAAGACCGGAACCGGCGCGATTGCTATCTCACGTACACGAATGAGGAAACGCATCGCATCATCCGCGAAAATCTCCACCGCGCTCCGATGTTTTCCGGAAAAGTCCACGGCGTCGGCGCGCGCTATTGCCCGTCGATTGAGGATAAAATCGTCCGTTTCGCCGACAAAGACCGCCACCAACTTTTTGTGGAGCCCGAAGGCACGGACACGAATGAAATGTATGTGCAGGGGATGTCGACGTCGCTTCCCATCGATGTGCAATACGCGTTTCTGCGGACGATTCCCGGGCTGGAAAATGTAAAAATCATGCGCCCGGCCTACGCGATTGAGTACGACCTCATCGATCCGTTGCAACTTTTGCCGACGCTGGAGCTCAAAAAAATCGCGGGGCTCTACTCCGCCGGCCAATCAAACGGCACATCCGGCTACGAGGAAGCCGCTGCCCAAGGTCTCATGGCCGGCGTCAATGCGGCACTCAAAATCCAAGGCCGCGAGCCCTTCGTCCTGAAGCGCCACGAAGCCTACATCGGGACGCTCATCGACGATCTCGTCACGAAGGGCACGAACGAGCCGTATCGCATGATGACGAGCCGCAGCGAATACCGCCTGCTCCTCCGCCAAGACAATGCAGATCTGCGCCTGACGGAAAAAGGACACGAAATCGGCCTCGTCACCGAAGACCGCTACGCCCGTTTCCTCGAGCGGAAGAAACGGTATGAAGCGGCGATGCATTACATCGAAACGACGCGTTTTACCCCGACGGCGGAAACCAACGCGGCCATGGCCGCTCTCGGCACCGCGCCGCTCACGACCGGCATCAGCGCCGCAACGCTTTTGAAACGCCCGGAAATCACCTACCAAACGATGAAAGAGGTGCTCGGCTGCCCGGATTTCTCGCCGGACGCGGAAGAGGAAATGGAAATCACGGTGAAATACGAAGGCTACATCCGCCGCCAAGAAGACGCCGTCCGCCGCGCCGCCCGCATGGAAGCGCAAAAAATGCCCAAAGACATCGATTATCTCCACCTGGACGGCATTTCCATCGAAGCCAGGCAGAAGCTGGATAAAATCCGCCCCCTCTCATTAGGCCAAGCCGCCCGCATCTCCGGCGTCTCCCCGGCCGACATCGCCGTATTGATGGTGGTGGTGAAGAGAAGGGGATGAGAAGCCTAACGTAATATTTTCTTTCCTTCGGTGGCAAAAAGGCTGAAAGCTTTCTGCTGGTAGAGATGGGATGCATGGCATAATTCCTTCTTTCCTTTGGCGGCATAAGAATTGAAAAACTTTCTGCTGACAGAAATGGGAAGCATAGCGTAGTTCCTTTTCTCCTTCGGTGGCAAAAGAGCAGAAAGCTTTCTGCTGACAGAGATGGGAAGCATGGCGTAGTTCCTTTTCTCCTTCGGTGGCAAAAGGGCTGGAAAGCTTTCTGCTGATAGAGATGGGACTCGTTCTGCTTTCCCCTCAAATGCCGCTAAAGCGGAGAAAAATGAAAGCTCGGCGCCCTCATCTCTATCAGCAATCGGTTTTTATAGCACAAACGCCACAAAAGCAAAGCAAGAGAAAGCCCAGCCTCCCATCTCTATTACCACTTTGCTTTTACCTCAAATGCCACAAAAGCAAAGCAAAAGAAAGCCCAGCCTCTATTTTCAGAAAGGGAACCTCCATGACGACTGTCGACATTTTGACGAGCCTTGGCCTTGCCGATGAGGAAACGGCAAAGCGACTCGCCGTCTATCACGACACGATTCTTACGCTGAATCGCCACATCAATCTCACCGGAATCAAAGACCCGGACGAGAGCCTCTCCAAAAATGTATACGACTCGCTTTCCGCCTACGACGCGAACTATTTCCCCGAAGGCGGACGATTTCTCGACCTGGGGACCGGCGCCGGGTTTCCCGGAGCGCTCCTCGCCATTTTGCGCCCCGACATGCAAGCCATCCTCATGGACGCCGTTCAAAAGAAACTCACTTGCGTCGAGAAAGCTTTGGCAGCGGCCGGCGCGAAAAACGCCAAATGTCTCCACATGCGCGCCGAAGACGGCGGCCGAAGGCGGAAACTCCGCGAATCCTGCGACGTCGTCATCGCCCGCGCCGTGAAGAGCCTCCCCGTCATCTGCGAATGGGCCCTTCCCTTCCTGAAAACCGGCGGCACCTTCATTGCCATGAAAGGCCCCGGCGCCGAAGACGAACTCGCCGCTGCTCAAAAAATTCTCGCCCTCATGGAGACCACCCTTACCAAGACAAAAACCGTCACCCTCCCCACCGGCGAAATCCGCAAAATTCTCTACTTCACGAAAAATGCCCCTACACCCAAGACCTTCCCCAGAAAAGTCGGCATCGCGGAAAAATCTCCGATTGTGTGAGCAAGAAAAATTCATTTTGAAAATGCGAAAAAACGCATAGGAATCATTTCGTTCCTATGCGTTTTGTATTGCCTTTGTATCTCGAAATAAACGAAGCGAAACCGCTAAAATCTGATGTCTGACGTCTGACCGTCTGATGTCTCAATCCCGCCTGACGAAACAGCTCAGCACGTCAACCTGTGCACTGTGTACTGTGTAC
>CAVHDO010000131.1:0-4243 GCA_963634795.1 Oscillospiraceae bacterium | reverse complement strand
GCGCGAAGCGCGTACCTGCACTGCTAATTGCTCACTACTCACTGCTAACTTTTATCGCGCCGGCGAATTTTGCACAGGCGGACCTCCTTGCGCGTTGTTTAGCTTTTTTGTCAGGCGGGGTAAAGACGTCAGACGGCCAGACATCAGACGTCAGATAAAAGCGGTAGCGCTTCGCGCGATTTTTATGAAATTGCGGCAAAGCCGCCACCTGCACTGCTCACTGCTCACTGCTAACTACTCACTTTTGCGCAGGCAACTCCCTTGCGCGTTACCCTACAATTCTGTAACAAACCAAAATCGTCTTGAGAAAAATTTAATTTTCTCATATAATGAGGATGTCCCGATATGCCTTGCGCTAAAGGTGCTATGAGTTTTTTGTATCGGGAATATTGTACCCAATTTTGAAGCGGTTCGCAACAAAAGCGGATCTCTTGATTTGGAAACGGCGAGGTGCTCATCTTGAAAAAAATGAAAACAATGGACGGCAATACGGCAGCGGCTTATATTTCCTACGCTTTCACGGAAGTGGCGGCGATTTATCCGATCACGCCGTCTTCTCCGATGGCTGAGTCCGTGGACGAATGGGCGGCGCACGGGCGGAAAAATATTTTCGGCGACACGGTGCGCGTCGTGGAAATGCAATCGGAGGGTGGCGCGGCCGGCGCGTTTCACGGCTCGCTCCAAAGCGGCGCGCTCACGACGACGTACACAGCGTCTCAGGGCATGCTGCTCATGATTCCGAATATGTACAAAGTCGCGGGCGAGCTGCTTCCGGGCGTCTTCCACATCGCGGCGCGGGCTCTCGCGTCTCATGCGCTCTCCATTTTCGGCGATCACCAAGATGTGATGAGCGCGCGGGCGACGGGTTGCGCCATGCTGGCGGAATCGAATGTCCAGGAAATCATGGATCTGGCGGCCGTCGCGCATCTGGCAGCGATTAAGGGACGCGTTCCCTTCATCAATTTCTTCGACGGCTTCCGCACGAGCCATGAAATTCAAAAAATAGAAACAATCGCTTACGAGGACCTCGCGCCTCTCATCGATCAAAAAGCGCTCGCCGAGTTCCGCGCCCGCGCGCTGTCGCCGAATCATCCCGTCATTCGCGGCACGGCGGAAAATCCGGATATTTATTTCCAGCACGCGGAAGCGGCGAATCCGTATTACGACGCGCTTCCCGACATCGTGCAGGGCTATATGGATGCGCTGGCCAAAATCACCGGCCGCGCCCATCATCTCTTCGATTACTACGGCGCGCCCGATGCGGATCGTGTGCTCATCGCCATCGGTTCTGTCTGCGACACGGCAAAAGACGTCGTCGACGCTCTCCGCGCCCAAGGCGAAAAGGTCGGCGTCGTGACCGTCCATCTTTATCGCCCGTTTTCTGCGAAACATTTCCTCTCCGTCCTGCCGAAGAGTGTGAAAAAAATCGCCGTCCTCGATCGCACGCGCGAACCGGGGGCTCTCGGTGAACCGCTCTTCCTCGACGTGCAAAGCGTCGTCGCCGCCGCGGGACTTCCCATTCGCGTCGTCGGCGGGCGTTACGGTCTCGGCTCGAAAGACGTCATCCCCGAAGACATCATGGCCGTCTTCACGCATCTTTCCGCCGAAAATCCGCGCCACAATTTCACGCTCTCCATCCGAGACGACGTGACGAATCTGTCGCTGGCTCCCGTGCCCGTGCCGGAAACCGCCGATCGCACCGTTTCCTGTAAATTCTGGGGCTTCGGATCGGACGGCACCGTCGGCGCGAATAAGAACGCCATCAAAATCATCGGCGATTACACGGATATGTTTGCGCAGGGATATTTCGCTTACGATTCCAAAAAATCCGGCGGCGTCACCATTTCCCATCTGCGTTTCGGCCCGGATCCCATCCGCCGACCCTACCTCATCCGCCGCGCCGATTACATCGCCTGCCATCGCCCGAGCTACATTTACAAATACGATTTGCTCCGCGGATTCAAAGACGGCGGCGTCTTCCTTTTGAACGGTCCGTGGAAACCGGAGGAGCTGGACGCGGTCCTTCCCGCCATGATGAAACGGAAACTCGCAAAGCTCCACGCAAAATTTTATCTCATCGACGCTTTCAAGATTGCGAATGATTTGGGGCTCGGCTCGCGCATCAATATGATCATGCAATCGGCTTTCTTCGCGCTGACGAAAATCATCCCGGTCGAAGATGCCGTGCGCTATCTCAAAGAAGCGAACGAGCATTCCTACGGCCGCAAGGGACAGGACGTCGTCGATATGAACAACGCGGCCGTCGACGCCGGGATCACCGCGCCGATTCCCGTCGAAATTCCGGCGGAATGGGAGCACGCGACGACGGGCGGCGAAAGAGCGCTCATCCCGCGTCCCGATTTCATCAAAAATGTCTGCGACGTCATGAATCGGCAGGAAGGCGACGACCTTCCCGTTTCCGCATTCCGCGGCATCGAGGACGGTACCTTCCCCGTCGGCACCTCGCAATACGAACGCCCGGCCGCCGCGATTGAAATCCCCGAATGGATTCCCGAGCACTGCATCGAATGCAACCAATGCGTCGCCGCCTGCCCGCACGCGACAATCCGCCCCGTGCTCCTCACGGACGAAGAAGCGGAGAAAGCGCCGGAAGGTTTCATCGTCCGCGATTTCCAAGGCCCCGTGAAAGGTCTCAAATTCCGCATCGTGATCGATCCCGAAGATTGCTACGGCTGCGGTATTTGCGTCAATACTTGCCCGGCCAAAGAGAAAGCGCTCGTCATGCGCCCGGCCGAAACGCAGGCGGATAAGCAGAAACTGTGGGATTACGCCATGAGCCTTCCGCACAAAGACAATCCGCTGCCGAAAGGGACGATTCGCGGCGCCATGCTCGAGCCCACTTATTTTGAATTTTCCGGCGCGTGCGCGGGCTGCGGCGAGACGCCCTACATTCATCTCGTCACGCAGCTTTTCGGCGACCGCATGAATATCGCCAATGCGACGGGTTGCTCCTCCATTTACGGTGCGAGCGCGCCCTCCATGCCCTACACGACGAATCGAAGCGGCGAAGGCCCCGCGTGGGCGAATTCGCTCTTCGAAGACAATGCGGAATACGGCCTCGGGATGTATCTTGGCGAGCAGAAACTCCGCGAACGCCTCGCCGCCAAAGTCGAAGCGCTCCTTCCCGCGGCGGACGAGGAAACGAAGACCGTCATGCAGGAATGGCTGGATAAAAGAAATATCGGCGAAGGCAGCCGCGCGCTCGCGCAAAAATTCGAAGCCGCGCTCCGTGCCGAAGTTTCCTCTCATCCCGAATACAAAGAACTCCTCGATCTCCGCGATCATTTCGTGAAACGCAGCCAGTGGATTTTCGGCGGCGACGGCTGGGCGTACGACATCGGCTACGGCGGCCTCGACCAAGTGCTCGCCTCGGGCGAAGATGTGAATGTCCTCGTCCTCGACACAGAAGTCTACTCGAATACCGGCGGCCAATCCTCGAAATCGACGCCCGCCGCGGCCATCGCAAAATTCGCCGCGTCCGGCAAGAAAACGAAGAAAAAAGATCTCGGCATGATGGCCGTTTCCTACGGTTACATCTACGTCGCGCAAATCGCTCTCGGCGCGGATATGAATCAGGCGCTCAAAGCCATTGCCGAAGCGGAAGCCTATCCGGGCCCGTCGCTCATCATCGCGTACGCGCCCTGCATCAATCACGGCCTCAAAGCCGGCATGGGCAAGAGCCAGGAAGAAGCCAAGCACGCCGTCGAATGCGGCTACTGGGTGAATTGGCGCTACAATCCCGCACTCCTCCAAGCCGGAAAAAATCCGTTCCACGTCGACAGCCGCGAGCCGAAAGGAAACTTCCGCGACTACCTCATGGGCGAAGTCCGCTACGCCAGCCTCGCCAAACTCTTCCCGGACACCGCCGAAGCACTCTTCAAGAAGACGGAGCAAGACGCCAAAGAACGCCGCGCGAATTATGTGCGCATCCAAAAATCTTATGACGATGCACTGAAGAAAGATTGATAATGTAAGAAACAAAAAAGAACCGACAAGGAAATGTCTTCCTGTCGGTTCTTTTTATTTTGGAGCTGTGAGCTTGGAGCAAAAAAGTGAGCAGTGAGTAGTTAGCAGTGAGCAGTTGGCCGAGCTTTTCCTTGCATGGCTTTTGCGGCAGACGAGATAGAGACGTCAGACGGTCAGACATCAGACGTCAGATTTTAGCGGTGTCGCTTCGCGACATTTTTATATTTATATGCGCCTTCGGCGCCAATCATGTTTT
>CAVHDO010000130.1:0-4314 GCA_963634795.1 Oscillospiraceae bacterium | reverse complement strand
GTCGCAAGCGAAAGCGCCTCGTCCTTCGTAATCTCCCCGCCGTCCAGCACCTTCTCCGCCAGCCGGATAATCTCCTCGCAAGCCCTCTCCATCCCCAAATCTCCCTTCCGCAAATAATATGAAACGTAAATGATAGGAAATACAATTGTAGGAAACGCAAATTGTCACCTCGCAGGGAATTATAAAGCAAACAATCCGCTATGTCAATTCCGATTTTTAACTTCGTTTACAATGTGCGCCGGTTATCCGTTGTCCGTTGTCCGTTGTCCGTTGTCCGTTTACCGTCTCTCATGCCGCATGAATAACAAAGTTCCCCACGCCATCAAGCCTTTTCAAGCCGTTTCAAGCCTTCCAACCCCTTCCAATCCCACTGTCCCTCGCTCCACATGAAAACCAAAGCCCTTCACGCACGGTCAACAGTCAACGGTCACACGGTAGACGGTCGTCCGCTATCCGTTATCCGTTCACCGTTCCTCATGCCACATGAAAACCAAAGTCCCTCACACCATCAAGCCTTTTCAAGCCGTTTCAAGCCTTCCAAACCCTTCCAAGCCTACTGTCCCTCGCTCCACATGAAAACCAAAGCCCTTCACGCACGGTAAACGGTCAACGGTCACACGGAAGACGGAACGCCGCAACAAAAGTAACCCCCCGGCATAGCCGGGGGTTCTTCTTTTGCGGCGCAAGCGCCTATCTTACTCGCGGCGCTTTACAGCGCATGTTCGACCGTCACTCGCATCCATTATTTCCGGTTACCCGTAAACGGGTCCGTAAAATTCAACGTCTGTTGTTCACTTACTTCGTCCTCTTTTAGTTGATTATCGATGTAAGCTTTTATCACCTTTTCGTTTTTCCCTACCGTTGTTACAAAGTATCCCCGGCACCAAAATTGCCTGTTTTGATATTCTTGTTCCGATATTTATATTCCATGTCGCCTCATTTTTCATAGATCATTAGACTGCTTTTCTCTTTCAGAAAATCCATAAATCCTGATATACTCATTTTAGGTGGAATTTCAAGTAGCATATGGATGTGGTCTGGACACGCTTCTGCATTAATTATATTCACCTTCTTCCATGCACATAACTCCCGTAATATCTGCCCTATCTCATATCGTTTTTGCCCATAAAATACCTTCCTTCGATATTTCGGCGCAAATACTATATGATATTTACATTCCCATTTGGTGTGTGATAAACTGTGTACATCACTGTTATACATAAAATCCTCCTGTTTTCTAACTGATGCAGTGTGACGGCCGCATCATCATTATATACAGGAGGCTTTTATTTTACACCTTTGAAGACTCATCGCTAAAGCTTTTCGGAACCCCCGGTCTAACCGGGGGTTTTCTGATACCAAAAAGAGCGACCAAATTCGCCGCTCTTTCGTTTCCTCAAATTTTCCCGCCCAATCTTACGATGGCCTCTGCCGCATCCTCGGCGGTTTCCTCTTGCATTTCGTATGCTTTCCGAAACCACTCCATCGCTTTCTCTACATCTTTCGCCACGCCGTTTCCATCCCTGTACATCGTGCCGACCGCATACATCCCTTTCTCGTTGCCGCGTTCCGCACTGCGAAGAAACCACGTAAATGCCTCATCATTATCCAAAAGACAACCGATTTGATACGCCGCGGCGCCCGCCTTCTCCCCCTGTTTCTCATAAGCCATCCGAAACCATTCGAGCGCTTTATCCTTGTCTTTCCATTTGTACGAAACGCCGATATTGTACATCGCCTCATCGTCACCCCACGCCGCTCCGCGCTGATTCCATTCAAACCCTTGCGCTTCCTCATGCAGCAAATGATTGTATATATCACGCAATTTATAAGCGGCATCCTGCGCCTTTTCTCCCTGCTGCTCATACGACTTCCGATACCATTCTATCGCTTTGTCTATATCTTTCTCCACAAACGTTCCGTATTCATACATATTCGCCAAATTGTACATCGCATCCTCATCGCCCCACTCCGCACCGCGCAGGTACCATTCAAATGCTTTTTCGTCATCAAACGACCGACACTCGTACAATCCGCCTATATAATTGGCTGCGGCTCCTGCTTCCTCCCCCTGCCGTTCATACACAGTCAGGAAACATTCCATCGCCTTGTCCGGATCTTTCGGCACACCCCTTCCGTCTCTGTACATCTCGCCCAAATTATTCAGCGACCTATCGTCGCCCAAATCCGCGCTGCGCCGATACCATTCCGCCCCCGTTTCGTAATCATAAGAATGTAAATAAATATCTCCTATCTTTCTGGCCGCGACACCCGCCATGCGCTCCTTCTTTTCGTACACCTTTTGGTACCACTCTATCGCTTTCTCCAAATTTTCTTCGACTCCCTTGCCGAGGATATACATTCTCGCCAAATTACACATGGCCTGCTCATGCCCTAAATCCGCGCCACGCCGATACCATTCCATCGCCGTTTTTTCATCCTTCAGACTGAATTGATAAGTCACACCTGTATTACACGCGGCCGCTCCTGCATAATCCCCCTTCTTTTCGTACGCCTTTCGATACCATTCTATCTCTCTCCGGATTCTCTTCGACACACTTTCCCTCCCCGTAGCAATACCCGATCCGAAACATCTCCCGCTCATCAAATTCCGCAGCGCATTTTTCACTCCACGTCTTCGCCTGCCTCTTCTGTCCCTCCTTTTCATACAAATCAAGAATTCGGACAAACGCCTCCGACCTATGATCCCCCTTCAAATCATACAATTTTTTCAAGAAATAAATAACCTGCGGCCGATTCTTCGACAAAATCTTCTTGGTCTGAAACATTTTTTGAAACCAATTGCCGGAATCCTTCCGCTTTTCCCCGCACCGTTTCTCATCTTTATTCTCATCCGCCAAGCGCAATATCGCCGGCCAATACATACACTCCGCCGCTCTTATCACACAAGCTTTCGCATACCGTCGCGCCTCCTCCAAGCTGAAAAATCCGGCCTCATTCAAAATGGACAGACCCTCTCCGGCAAAGAAATCAATATTTCCTTCCAGAACATCCGCCCATCTCATTTGCGCCTCGGCATCTTGGCCCTTCGCCAAATTCAATACCTTCGGCGCCGTTTCCGCCAAGATTTTTTCCTTCTCCGCTCCCGGCTCATAAGCCTGCATCACAGCGCAAAGAGCATCCTTACTCGCGCCCTTCCGGTAATACGAGAAACCGGTCCGCTCAGCTTCCCGCACATTGCCCCAGCCGTAAACAAGGTATTCCCCCACGACATACTGTGCCCTCCCGTTTCCGTACCGAGCCAAACTCTCAAAATACCAATACGCATCCGCGACATGATCCTCCCAAAAAAGATTTTCCCCCGTATTAAAAAGAAAATTTTCCAAAAAGCTTTCAAACATCTCTATGACATCCGGCGCCAAAAATTTCCAATCCGTAGCGGCAAAAGTATTCAAATGGCTGTGATAAAACAACGCTTCCGCCCGGCCTGCCTCCGCTACCAAATCCTTATCAAACCCCATTACATCGAAAAAATCGACCAAGACCTTCTGCCCTGACTCACTCACTTCCATAGAAGAGCACAGCCAAAAAGCCTCCATAGCGAAAACCGAATCCCCTCCGGATTCCCGCACTTCTTTCACCCAAGATTTTGCATCACTTTCCCGGCATTCCGCCACTTCGCTCACCAACACGTCAAAGGATTCCGTCTCACCCACCAGTTTATAATCAGCTTACAAGAAATCATTCCCCGTATCGTATTTCGCCGCATCCTCTTTCAGCAGCCTTTGCACATACAGCAACAACCGCACATACGAACCGCGCGCTTTTTTCCCCTTCATGACATGCTCTTTCATCGCCTTCTCCTTTCGCTTTCTGCCGGAATTTTTCGGATAAAAGAAATATCGGAAACCAAATCTTCTATTTTATTTTCACCTCTTTTCCAGAAAAACGCAAGACATAATTTGAAAAGCAAAATTTTTTGAAAGAGAAAAAATAAAATGGCCGCTTTTCTTTTTTTTAGCAAATTTAGAAAAATCAATTCATCACAACCGGTGATTATTTCTTCTTCCCAAAAAATCCTTTCCACTTTCAGAGGACGGAAAACATAACTTTTAGTGACACCTAAATCGGTCTTGTCGATAAAATATTTTTATATTTGAAAATGCAGTGACAGAAAGTGAAGTCTCTTTTTTTATTGATAAAACCGATAATTATTTTTATAAAAAGCAGCGTTGATTTTGAAAAATTTAGAGAAAATTTATGATTTGACTTGATTTCGGACTTGACAGAAAATATTTCCATTTTGTATAATCGTCTCGTAAGGAACGACACGCGGCTTAAGCCGATGTTTCC
>CAVHDO010000129.1:0-4353 GCA_963634795.1 Oscillospiraceae bacterium | reverse complement strand
GAGTAGGATATACGGGGACGCCCGTTACAGCGTGGGACTGTTCATGTGGATTTCCGAAGACAGTCGGCGAGGCCACCGGCGGCGACGCGGCGGCGAAATTGGGTGCGAATCACGGTCCTCCGTCCCTTTCGGGATGGGGGATTTTTTGTTGGTCAGGAAACGCGGATTCTTCGTCGAGATATTTTGTAAGGAAACTTGGAGAATTTCGCTTTCGGGAAGGAGGGATGACGATGATTGCCCTTTCGGGGCTGAAAAAATCGTTTGGCGGAAAAGAGGTGCTGCATCATATTTCCTTTACCGCCGAAAAAGGAGATGTGGTCGCGGTCTTGGGACCTTCGGGCACGGGGAAGACGACGATGCTTCGCTGTCTCAATTATTTGGAGGCGCCGGACGCGGGGACGCTCAACATCGGCGATGTGTCCGTGGATTTCTCGCGGATTTCCAAAGAGGAAATTTTGCGGCTGCGGCGGCAGTCGACGATGGTATTTCAGTCGTTCAATCTGTTTCGCAATCACACGGTGCTGGAAAATGTGATGGACGGGCTGGTGTACGGGAAGGGAATGGCGGTGGACGCGGCGAAGAAAATTGCGATGGAGGAGCTTTCGCGGGTGCATATGGCCGATGCGGCGGATTTGTATCCGCAGGCGCTCTCGGGCGGGATGCAGCAGCGGGTCGGCATTGCGCGGGCGATCGCGCCGCGGCCGGATGTGATTCTTTTCGACGAGCCGACCTCGGCACTGGATCCGGAGCTGGTCGGCGAGGTGCTGGACACGATCAAGGATGTGGCGTCGTTGGGAATCACGATGATCATTGTGACGCATGAGATGCATTTTGCGCGGGAAATCGCGACGAAAGTGCTTTTCATGTCGGATGGGCTCATCGAGGAGGAAGGGACGCCGGAAGACATTTTTGTGCATCCGCAAAAGGAAAAGACACGGGCGTTTTTGAAACGAATGTGGGAAGTCCGATAAATTTTTTGAAAAGGGAGGTTTCATTATGAGAAACGGAAAGAAATGGCTGGCGGTATTGGCAGCGGGAATTTTGGCGGTCGGCGTGTTGGCCGGCTGCGGTGGGGAGAAGAAACAGGCGGAGGCGGACGGGAAACCGGTCGTCAAGGCAGTCGTTTCGTCCACGGAGCCGCCGCTGGCTTGGGCGGATGAAAAGGGGGAGATTCACGGGTATGAATACGATGTGCTGAATGAAGTGAATCGCCGTCTGAAAAATTATGTGCTGCTGATCGACGCAGTGCCGCCGGAAACGCAGGATATTTTGATGGAGTCGGGCGAGGCGAAGGTCGCGGTCGGCGGGTATTTCCGGAATGCGGAGCGGGAGAAAAATTTCCTCGTGCCCAAGAGTCCGGTCGGCGCGAGTTCGCTCATGGTGTATGTGAAGGCGGGGCTGGAATCGAAGTACAAAAATTTGGAAGAAGCGCTGCGAGACGGTCTGCGCGTGACGCCTTTCACGTCGAACGGCGGCGCGTTTCGCATCATCACGGAATGGAACAAGGAGCACGGAAATCTTTTGGCGGACATCCCGGTGCAGTCGGGCATGAGTCAGTCGGAGCGGCTTCGCGCGATGAAGGAAGGGCAATTCGATCTCTTGGTCGTGCCGAATAATTTGGGTATCGAAGATTTGGCGAAGAAGGAAGGCATCGAGGTCGCGACGCTGGCCGAGCCGGTGCGCGTGAATGAGACGGTCGTGCTGGTGAATAAGAAGGAAACAAAATTGGCCGAGGAAATCGATGCGGCGCTTGCGGAGATGAGAAAAGACGGGACGCTGGCGAAAATTTCCGAAAAATGGTACGGCAGCGATCTGATGAAACTTTTGGATCAGAAATAATTTATTTCATTTTTTTAGAAAAGTGCTGATTCTATCGTAATCCGATTGCGCGATGGAATCCGTGGTTTCTCAGAAAGGAGGTTTCCTCTTGCTGACTTTTGATTTCGGATATTTCCTGTCCGTGCTGCCCAAAGTGGCGGAGGCGGTCCCCTTTACGGTGTACGTGATTGTCCTCTCGTCGGTTTTGAGCATCGCGGCCGGCGCGCTCGTTTCCGTCATTCGGATTCGGAGGACGCCGGTGCTGTATGCACTGACGGAGACGTGGCTTTCTTTCGTGCGGAGTATGCCCTTTGTGTTGCTGCTGTTTCTCATGTATTTCACTGTGCCGGCGCTTTTGTCGGCAGCGGGCGTGGACATGACGGGCGTCCCGAAGGAAATGTACGTCGTGGCGACGGTGGTCTTCGCCTTTGCGCCGATCATCGCCGAAGTCATCCGGCCGGCGTATTTTGCCGTCGACCGCGGACAGCACGAAGCGGCGCTCGTTTTCGGTTTCACGCCGTGGCAACGCGTGACGAAAATCATCGTGCCGCAGATGATTCCGCTGCTGCTGCCGCCGATGGTGAACCAAGTGATTGAGATTGTGAAGGACACTTCGCTCATGTACATGCTGGGTCTGATGGACATCATGGGGCGCGCGAATATGCTCATTCACGTGAATTTGGGACGCGGGAAATTGGAAAACTACATCGCGGTCGCGATTCTCTACTGGATCGTCATCGCGGCGCTCACGGCGCTCATGCATCGATTGTCGGCGCGGCATACCAAGGGATTCTCCGGGAGGCCGTCATGACATTCGAATGGGCGGCGATGGGAGATGCCCTGCTCTACATTTTGCGCGTCGTGCCGCGGACGCTCCTTATGGCGGCTTTCGTCCTGGGCGTCGGGATTGCGATGGGTGCCGTCGTCGCCGTGTTGCGCATCGGGCGCCATCGGTTTCTCAATCCGATCTTGGCCGTCTGGATTTCCTTTACGCGCGCCGTCCCGGCCATCGTCCAGATTTTCATCGCCAATTACACGATTCCCTATCTTTTGGCACCGATTTTTTCGCAAATTTCAGGGGAAACGGTGAAACCTTTCGACGTGTCGCCGTATTGGGTGGGCTGCCTGCTCTTTTTCTTCTATCACACGGCCTACCAAGCGGAAAATATCCGTGGCGCGCTGCTGTCTGTGCCGAAAGGCCAATACGAAGCCGCCGTCGCCATCGGAATGACGCCGAAAGACGCGTACCTGCGGATCGTGTTTCCTCAGGCGCTCGTCGTCGCGCTGCCGACATTTTTTACGTACTATCTGCACGCGGTGAAAGCGCTTTCGCTGCTCTTCACCATCAAAGTCGTGGACATTTTCGCCGCCGCCGATCTCTACGCGGCCCTCTACAGTCGCCGCACCGAGCCGTACGTGGCCGACGCGATTATTTATTGGGTGCTCACCATTTTGCTGACCCTCGTCTACAATCGCTGGGAAGCATCGTATCGGAAGAAATATCAATATGTGAAATAGTTGTTATGGAAAGGAGATTTTTATGAATCGAGAAGAACGCATCATGGCCGTCCTGGCCGGAAGAGAACCGGACCGCATTCCGGTTTCCGTCTGGTATCATTTTTCTGCTTACGACCAGGACCCCGTGTCGCTCGCCGAAGCGCAGGCCGAAGCGAATGAAAAATATGATTTCGATTTCATCAAAATGATGCCCTTCGGCAATTACGGCATCCAAGATTTTGGCGCGAAACTGAATATTTATTGCCGCCCGAATCAGCCCGTGACCCTCGCCGAGCCCGGCATTCACGAGATTGAGGATTACCGGAAACTTCCCGTGATTTCCGCGCTGCAGGGGACATACGGGAAACAGGTGGAATTCGCGCGCATTTTGGCGAAAAAAGTGAAACCGAACACGCCCTTCATTCAGACCATTTTCAGCCCGCTGACGACGCTCCAAAAATTGTCCGGCGGCCGCGTCCTCCAAGATCTTAAAGTCGATCCGGAAGCCGTGCGCAAAGCGTTGGTGACCTTGACCGCCGTCACGATGGATTTCATCGATTACAACATCGCCGCCGGCGTCTCCGGTTTCTTCTTCGCCACGCAATCGGCGCAGAAAAATTTGATTTCTTTGGAAGATTTCCGGACCTTCGGCGAATTTTACGATTTGAAAGTCATGGAGCATTATCGGAAACGTACGTGGTTCAACGTCGTGCACATCCACGGCCTCGACGTGTATTTCGACGAAATCGCGCAAAATTATCCTGCCGCCGTGCTGAATTGGCACGACCGCAACACGCCGCCTTCCTTGGCCGAGGCACGGCAGCGGTACGCCAAGCCGTTTCTGGCCGGCATTCGTGCCGCGACGAAATGGGAAAACGGACAGGAAGTTCGCGACGATATCCTGAAAGACGGCACGCCGGACGAAATCGTCGCGCACATCCGCGAAGCAATCGATTCCGTGGACGGGAAAGGAATCCTGATCGGTCCCGGCTGCGTGACGGATCAGGAATGCCCGGAAGAAAATTTGCGCGCCGCGCG
>CAVHDO010000128.1:0-4376 GCA_963634795.1 Oscillospiraceae bacterium | reverse complement strand
CGCGCGATACAAAAGACTGTTCCCATCGACAATCAGCAATCTCCGATTCATACGCTCCTCCTTTTTTATTCATTATTATATCATATGGATTCTCAGAGGAAACAAAGAAAAGCGGAAACGGGGCCGGGAAATTCAGTGAGCAGTGAGCAATGAGCAGTGAGCAGTTGGCCGAGATTTTTTATTGCTTGGCTTTTGCGGCAGGCGCGAGACAGCTTGGAGCGGCGAGCCGGGAGCCGGGAGCAGAAAGCGGTGGCGCTTCGCGCGATTTTTTATAAAAACAAATGCGGCCGCAGGCCGCTACAAATTAGCCCTCTTTTGAAAGAGGGTGGCCGTAGGCCGGGTGATGGTCAACGTATGTGAGATAAAAGTTTAGCAACAGAATTTTTTCGGCATTACGTCTCACCGCCGATGAAAACTTTTCGACAGAAAATTTGTTCTTTGCCTTTATCCTCACATACAGTCGTCCATCATCCGGCGCATTCGCGCCACCTTCTTCCTGAAGAAGGCTCAGCGGAACGCGCTCCGCGCGATTTTTATAAAAACCCCGGCGCGAGACGCAAACGCCGCAAAAGAAAAGAGGAACCACGCCGGGCTCCTCCTCTCTCATCTCTATCACCGAAAAATTTTTCATCTCAAACGCCGCAAAAGCCAAGCACAAAACAGCCCGGCCAACTGCTCATTGCTCATTGCTAACTGCTAATTGGCAAACGCTTTCTCCGCCAATTCCGCCAGTTTCCCCTGCTTCGCGGCCGCGGCGGCGTCTCCTTCCGCGAAATGGCCTTGCACACTCTCCCGGATGTCCTCATCGAAACCCAGGATATAATTCGTCGCAATGAGGTAAATAATCCGCGTCGGCGCCAGACCGTACACCTGTTTCTCCAAAATATGCCGAATACGCGCCTTGTCATCCGGATACAGCGCCTTCATCTTCTCCGAGCGATACAGCCGCTTTACAATCTCCGTGATATACAGCCCCGACTTCATGTACAAATCCGCAAATGTATAATCCGGATCGTCGAAACAACCCGGGTGATTCTCCTCCAAAAGATCCGCCATCTTCTCCACCACCGCCCGCGGCGTGAAAATCTGATTCGTCTTTTGCGGCGGAATGTAATCAAAAATATCCTCTTCGAGCGACTCATCGAAATAATCCGAGAGCGCCTCCTTCTTGCGCAAAAATTCCCGCACCGAATCATTGAAGACAATTTCATTGAAAAGATGCCCCGGATACTGCCGCACCTCCCCCGTATCCTCATCCGTATACGGCCCGCCGTCCCGAAGGAAACGGAACTGATCGAGCGTAATCCCCGTCACCGACCGGAAGACCGCGTCATCCGTATACGTATCGAAATTGGAAAGCGTGAGATCCTCATTCCCGTACGCCATGAGGAAACTCGGAATCGTCCGCGAAAACCCGCGAAGCCGGGCCCGCACATCCTCCTCAATCGACGCCTTCTCCTTCTCCGCCTTCTTCCGCTCAATCCGCTCCACCGTCTCCTGCGGCGTCTTCTCAATCGCCGCCTTTTTCATATCCTCTATCGACGATTGCAACTCAGAAAACGCCTCACTCATCTTATTTCCGTATTCCGCTTTCGCATCGAAGACAGCCTCCTCCGTCTCCGCTGCCTGCACCTTCTTATCCAAAGCCGACTTTGCAATCTGCGCCGCCTGCTTGAAATCCTCCTTCGCCTTCTCCGTCTTCTTCTGAATTTCCTTCTTAATATCCCTTTCAATCCGATTCGACTCCGCCTTGGAAACCAAATTCGACTCCGCGACCTTCGCCACCACATGCGTCGCAATCGTCTCCGTGAGCGTATCCGACACCTTATCGACAGCCGCCGCCACCTTTTTGACCTCCGGCGTCTCCTCCCCGACCTTCTGCAAAGACGACAAAGCCGGTGCCACATCCGCCTCCATTTTTTGATACACCTTCTCGCCGAAAAGCTCCTTCGCCGTCCCGATCACCTTCTCCCGGGACACCACCGGATTTCCCTCCTCATCCACCAAATCCGACGACAAATCCACAGCCTCCCGACGCTTACTCTCCTCAAAAGCCGGCGTCAACTTCTCCAAAATCTCCCGCACCGCCCCCGGCGCACCAAAAATATTGTGAATATTTTGGAAAAGAAAATTCGACATGAAACCGCGCCGCACCACCTCCTGCGACTTCAACCGCCGCGGGATCGACAGCACCTGCTCCGCCGAAAGCTCCACCATCCGGCCCTCATCATCCTCCCCGATGACAGGGAAGAAATTCAAAAGCTCACACACATTTTGCCGACGATCCTCCCCCGTCCCCGCGCCGCCCGCCGTCCGCGGCGACAAATTATTTGCAAACTCATCATAAATCATCAGCGTCCGTGCCGGATCGAAATCAAAGACATACGCCGTTTCCTTCCGCACATACTCCGCCTTCTTCCCCGACGCCGACGCCCGCTTCATCTTGCACGGATTCTGCGCCCGAAAAGCCGCCTGCATATACTGAGACGGACTGCTCCAATTCGACAGCATCAAGACCCCGCTCCACTCCGGAATCGTCACCCCCACCGTCAACTGCCCCACCGACAGCGTGATCGTCCTCTCATGCGTCGCAATCGCCTTCTTCACCCGGTCGAAAGCCCGCTCCTTCTCCTTCTCATCCGGCTCCGTCGCACCGTCCCCGGCCGCCACCACAATCTCATACTCCGAAAAGGCAGGAAACTTCCGCAAAAGCCGTGCCAAAGCCTTCGCACTCGCCACCCGATCCAAAATCCACAGCGTATGCGAAAGCTCAGCACGAAGCTCCGGCGTCGAAAAAGGATACTTCTCATTTTTCAAGAGGCAATCCAGAAACTTTTTGACCTCCTCCTCATGCACGAAACGCTCCGCCTCATTCACCCGGAAAAACTCATTCAAATCAAAAGCGAAATCCACCGACTCCTCTTCAGAAATCTGCGCTCCCCGCGAAGCATCCTCATAAATCATATTCGAAACCTGATACGTAAACATCGAAAGCCGCGGCAGCCGCTCATACGGATTGAAATCCTCCCCCTGCCAGCTCTCCTTCGCCCGCTGCTCATCCGCATACGACCAATTGAAAATCTGATCCTCCGAGAAACGCGCACTCGCCAAAGCCTTGAAAGGCGTCCCCGACAAATACAGCGTATACTTCCGATCGATATTCTCAAAAGCACGCTCCGTCTTCGCCGTCTCCACACCCTCATGCGCCTCATCCACAATCAAAAGATCGAAAGAAAGCCCCTTCTGCGTCTTCCCGTACCGATCCGTATACTCCCGCTTCGACATCCATCCCAACTTATCGGTACCGCCGCCGAAATACAAAGACCCCTTCAGCCCCTGCAGCGATTCAAACGCCACCATCCCCGCGTCCTTCTCCGGATGATGGAAAAGAAACTTCAAATACTCATCCCGCGAATACACCCCCGGCTTCTTGGAAAGCGCATCCGTCTCCGACACAAAAAGCAAATCCGACTGCCACGCGATAAACTTCTGAAAATCCTCCGCCCAGCTATTCGCAATCGAAGGACGATTCGTCACCACCAATACATTCTTGAAACCCATCTGCAAAACCAAATCATACGCCGACAGCGTTTTCCCGAAACGAGGCTTCGCATTCCAAAGAAACTCCGTCCCGCCCCGCTCGAAATACCCCTTCGTCCGCGCCACCGCCTCCGCCTGCTCCGCCCGCAGGACATACGGCGCCGACTCCACCCGCGCCTCCGGAAGCTGCCGCTCCGCGAAATCCAAGAAACGAAGACGCAAATCCCGAGGGTCCGCATGAAACCACTCCGTCTTCGGATCCCGCTTCACACCCTCGCGCACCAAAAACGCATGGAAATCATGATCCGTGAAATACTCCCCCGACCCATCACTGTACATCGCATTCTGCCGCCACTCAATCTTCGCCTTAATATGCGCCGTATGTGTCTGCTCCCGCACCCGATCCTCCACAGACTGCTTCTCCGTATACCCCACCTTCGTCATCCCAGAAAGATACGTCACCCCCGGCGCCGTATACGCATAAATCATAGGAATGATACGCTTGAAACTTTCCAATTGAATCGGCATGAGAAAGCCTCCTTTGAAAAACAGTGAGAATACAAATAAATGCGCGGAGCGCCACCTATTTGCCCTCTTCAGGAAGAGGGTGGCCGTAGGCCGGGTGATGGACAAACGTATGTGAGAAAAAAGCTTAATAGCAGAAAAAACTTTCCGGACGAATCGTTCTTTGCTTTTCCTTCACATACAGTTGTCCATCATCCGCCCCTTCGGGGCACCTTCTTCCTGAAGAAGGCTTGAGCGGAACCGCTACGCGATTTTTTTATAAAAACAAATGCGCGGAGCGCCACATATTAGCCCTCTTCAGGAAGAGGGTG
>CAVHDO010000127.1:0-4385 GCA_963634795.1 Oscillospiraceae bacterium | reverse complement strand
GCGGCATGGCCCGCTTCCAAAATTTGCTGCA
This sequence comes from Oscillospiraceae bacterium, assembly GCA_963634795.1. Lineage (GTDB taxonomy): Bacteria > Bacillota > Negativicutes > Veillonellales > Dialisteraceae > UBA1822. Next base: position 4,354 of record CAVHDO010000127.1, on the reverse strand, counting down.
ATTTTTCGTCTTCGAGCGGGCGATTGGAGAATTGACGCACAGCGAAACGCGCTTTGCAAAGTTCCATGAAATTCATGATGGCCTCCTAGGGTTGGAATATCGGAAATATTATATTCTTATTATACATCAGAAGGGGAAAGTGCACAGTGCACAGGTTGGCGTGCTTGGCTTTTGTCGGCACACGGAGGCAAAGACATCAGACGGTCAGACATCAGACGTCAGACTTGAGCGGTGTCGCTTCGCGACGAATTTTATATGTGCCTTCGGCGACCCGAAAAGGCAGAATTGAGATTTGAGAAGCACAACCAATTCCTTTTTACCTTTGCGGCGTTTGAGACAAAAACTTGTTGCTGATAGAGATGAGAGAAATCGGAAGCGCTCCGCGCGATTTTTATAAAAAATCATCGCCGTCAGGCGATACTTCTTTCGTCTGATGTCTGGCGTCTGACGTCTGACGTCTCTATCTTGTCTGACAAAACAGCCAAGCACGCCACTCTGTGCACTGTGCACTGTGTACTGTGTACTGTGCACTTTTCCCCACATATATGAAAAAAACTATTGAATTTGTCAGGAAGGCTTAGTACAATAAGACTGTAACATTAGCGCATAAATGCATGAGGCGGGGTTTTGTTTCCCGAAAGAGGAGGACGTATGAGAGAAATTCGGAAAATATTGGTCGCGAATCGCGGGGAGATTGCCATTCGCGTGTTCCGGGCGGCGAGCGAGCTCGGGATTCGGACGGTGGCGATTTATTCGAAGGAAGACATTTTGTCGCTGCACCGCAATCGCGCGGATGAGGCGTATTTGGTCGGCGCGGGGAAGAAACCGGTCGACGCGTATCTGGATATGGACGACATTATCCGCATCGCGAAGGAGCACGGGGTGGACGCGATCCATCCGGGGTACGGCTTCTTGGCGGAGAATGCGGAATTTGCGGCGCGTTGCGAGAAGGCGGGCATCATTTTCATCGGACCGACGGTGGAGCATTTGACGATGTTCGGCGACAAGGTGAATGCGCGCATCCAGGCGGAAAAAGCGGATATTCCGATGATTCCGGGGACGAAGGGCGCCGTTTCCTCTTTTGAAGAAGTGAAGGAATTTGCGGAAACGCACGGGTTCCCCATCATGATCAAGGCGGTCTCCGGCGGCGGCGGGCGCGGCATGAGAAATGTGGACGCGATGGAGGATCTGGAAGAGGCGTACCATCGCGCGAAATCGGAAGCGAAGATGGCTTTCGGCGACGATTCGGTCTACGTCGAAAAGTGCATTATGAATCCGAAGCACATCGAAGTGCAAATCATGGGCGATGCGGCGGGAAATATCGTGCATCTCTATGAACGTGACTGCTCAATTCAGCGCCGTCATCAGAAGGTGATTGAAATGGCGCCGGCGTGGTCGCTGCCCGTTTCCCTTCGCGAGGATATTTGCGCCGCGGCCGTGAAGCTGATGAAGAATGTGAAATATCTCAATGCCGGGACTTGCGAATTTTTGGTGGATGAGGACGAGAAACATTTCTATTTCATCGAAGTGAATCCGCGCGTGCAGGTGGAGCACACGGTGACGGAGCTCGTCTGCGATGTGGATATCGTGAAGGCGCAGATTTTGATTGCCGAAGGCTACGCGCTGGACAGCAAGGAAATCGGCATCGGGCGGCAGGAAGATATTTCCTATCACGGCATGGCGATCCAGTGCCGCATCACGACGGAGGATCCGCAGAATGGATTCATGCCCGACACGGGGAAAATCATCGCGTATCGCTCCGGCGGCGGCCCGGGGATTCGTCTCGATGCGGGCACGGCTTACACCGGCGCGGTCATTACGCCGTATTACGATTCGCTCCTCGTGAAGGTCACGGGCTATGCGAAACGGCCGGCGGACGCGATCCAGAGAATGTTGCGCTGCCTCGATGAATTTCGGATCAGCGGCGTGAAGACGAATATTTATTTCCTGCAAAATATGCTGCAGACGAAGGATTTCCAAGAGGGGCTCTGCGATGTCAATTATATCGACCGGCATCCGGAATTGCTCGTGGATCCGCACGAAATCAGCGACCGCGGGACGAAACTTTTGGAATACATCGGCGACATCACGGTGAATGGCTACGCGAATGCGGGCATGACGGAGAAACCGGATTTCGCGCCGCTTCCCGCATTGGAAACGTCGGAGGAGACGCCGCGCGGGACGAAGCAGCTTCTGGACGAAATGGGGCCGGAGCGTTTCGCGAAGTGGGTCATGGAGCAAAAAGAAGTCTTGCTGATGGACACGACGTATCGCGACGCACACCAATCGCTCTTGGCGACGCGCGTCCGCACGCACGACATCATGAATGCGATTCATTACACGGCGACGAAGCTGCCGAATTTGTTCTCTTTTGAAAACTGGGGCGGCGCGACATTCGACGTCGCGTACCGTTTCCTCGACGAATGCCCGTGGGTGCGTCTGCGGCAGATGCGCGAGGCCGCGCCGAATATTCTCTTCCAGATGCTGACGCGCGGGGCGAATACGGTCGGCTACACGAATTACGCCGAAAATGTCGTGCGCCATTTCATCGATCGCGCCGCGGCGAACGGTGTGGACGTCTTCCGCGTCTTCGATTGCCTGAATCAGCTCGATCACATGACGGTGACGATTGATGAAGTGCGGAAATGCGGGAAACTCGCGGAAACGGCGATCTGCTACACGGGCGATCTCATGGATCCGAATCGCCAGAAATATTCGCTCGCTTACTATACGAATCTCGCGAAGGAACTCCAAAACGCGGGCGCGCACATCATTGCCATCAAAGATATGTCCGGCCTTTTGAAGCCGGAAGCGGCCTATGCGCTCGTTTCCGCATTGAAAGACGCCGTCGATTTGCCGATTCATCTCCACAGCCACGAAGGCGGCGGCTGCATTATTTATTCGTACGCGAAAGCCGTCGATGCGGGCGTCGATATCGTGGACGTCGCGACGAGCGCTCTTTCGAACGGCACGAGCCAGCCGTCCATGCAATCTTTCTGGTATGCGCTGCAAGATCATCCGCGCCGTCCGAAGCTCGATATCGAAGCGATGGAAGCGATTGATCGCTACTGGGAAGGCGTCCGTCCGTACTATGCGGGCGTCGACAGTAAGATGACCGCGCCGAATACGACGCTCTTCTCGCATGAGATGCCCGGCGGCCAATACTCGAATTTGCGCCAGCAGGCGACCGCGGTCGGCCTCGGCGATCGTTGGCTCGACGTGTGCAAAATGTACGCGAAAGTCAATATGATGTTCGGCGACATTATCAAAGTCACGCCGTCCTCGAAAGTCGTCGGCGACATGGCGCTCTTCATGGTGCAAAACAATCTGACGGAAGAAGATGTGATGGAAAGAGGGGAAACGCTCGATTTCCCGCAGTCCGTCATCGATTTCTTTGACGGGAAACTCGGCACGCCCTACGGCGGTTTCCCGGAAAAATTGCAAAAGATTATCCTCCGCGGCAAGCCCGCGCACGCCGAAGCCACGCCCGCGCCCGTCGATATGGAAGCGACGAAAGCGGAAATGCGCGAAAAAGGTTTCCCCGTCACGGAGCAATCTCTTTCTTCTTATCTCATCTATCCGAAAGTGTACGCCGATTACCAGGCGCGCTACAAATTGTACGGCGACCTCTCCATTTTGGATACGCCGACATATTTCTTCGGCATGAAACCGGGCGAAGAAGTCCGCGTCCACATCGAGCAGGGCAAAATGCTCCTCCTCCGCATGGAAGATATGACGAAACCGGATGCGAACGGCGACCGCCTCATCCGTTTCGAAATCAACGGCATGCCGCGGGAAATCAAAGTCCACGACAAGCACGTCGCCACGCAGAATATCGAAGTCCGCAAAGCGGATAAAGACATCGTCGGCGAAGTCGGCGCGACCCTCTCCGGCTCCGTCGTGAAAGTCCTCGTCGAAAAAGGCGCGCACGTCAAGAAAGGCGATCCCATCATCGTCACGGAAGCGATGAAAATGGAAACGACCGTCACGGCGCCGAAAGACGGCATCGTGAGTGAAATTTTGGCGAAAGCCGGTGGGCGGATCAGCTCAGGAGATTTGCTCCTGGTCATCGAATAAAAAGAAGAGCTGCGAAAAAATGATTTTCATTTTTTCGCAGCTCTTTTTGTATGGAATCATATGGGGCGCTTTGTGCTTTGCACCATGCGGTGCGGGATATGCTGCTTCGCAGCATGCGCCTGACGGCGCGAGTCATGTACGAAGATTTCGTACGGAACTCCTTACAGCACTTCATTTCCTTTCTTTCCCGGGAAAGAAAGGAAACGAAGCAAAGGAAAGAAACCGCCGCCAGATTGAAATTTTCCTGCGTTCCGGGGTGCTCGGATGCTCAGCCTTG
>CAVHDO010000126.1:0-4455 GCA_963634795.1 Oscillospiraceae bacterium | reverse complement strand
AAAAAATAGCATACGAGGTATTGCATTTTTTCCGCATTGTATCGTATAATACAAGATAATTTCCAAAAGAATTTTTCGGAAGAAGGGAGGCGCGTCGCTTGGCTTTTTTGGAATCGCTCGGTTCTTGGACAATCGGGGTTTTTCATCAGCTGGGGGCGGTCATCCTTCTTTTTGTGAGTGCGCTTCGGCAGATGTCTGCGTTTCGACTCCGGGAAACGATGAAGCAGTGTCTGGATTTGGGTGTGATGTCGTTTCCCATCGTCGCTCTCACGCTTCTTTTTACCGGGATGGTGCTCTCGATCCAGATTGCGGGCGAGCTGGTGAAGTACGGAGCGGATTTTTCCGTCGGCGGGATTGTGTCGATTGGCATGGGGCGCGAATTGGGGCCGGTGCTTTGCGGCGTCGTGCTCGCGGGACGCGTCGGGGCGGCGATTACGGCGGAAATCGGGACGATGCGCGTCACGGAGCAGATTGATGCCTTGCGTTGCATGGCGGTCGATCCGGTCGGGTATCTGGTCGTGCCGCGGCTCATCGCCTGCATGGTCATGCTGCCGCTCTTGAATGTATTCGGCGTGACGATTGGGATTCTTGGCGGGATGATCGTCGCGGCGCTCGCGGATAATATTTCTTCGTATACCTTTCTCCATTCCATCGACGTCTTTTGCGGGCCGTCGGATATTTATATCGGCATGGTGAAATCCGTTTTCTTCGGGATGATTGTCGCGCTGGTCGGCTGCGACCGCGGGATGACTTGCACGGCTGGCGCCGAGGGTGTGGGGCTCGCGACGACGCAATCCGTCGTGTATTCGATTATCATGCTCTTCGCGGCGAATTATTTCCTGTCGTCCATTCTGTTCTGAGGGGGCGCACATGATAGAATTGCGGCATGTGTACAAAGCGTTCGGCTCCCGGCAGATTTTGCGGGACGTGAATCTTTCGATTGAAGACGGGGAAACGATGGTCGTCCTCGGCGCTTCGGGCTCCGGGAAATCGACGATTTTGAAACTCATCATCGGCCTCATCCGTCCGGATGCGGGAGAAGTCCTGGTTGACGGGAAGGACATGGCGCTTTTGTCCGAAGACGAAATGAACGCGGCGCGTCGCAAGATGGGAATGGTTTTCCAATATTCCGCGCTCTTCGATTCCTTGAATATCAGAGAAAATGTGGCGTTCGGCCTTCGGATGCATCGGCATTTGCAGGAGGCAGACATCGATCATATCGTGGCCGAAAAGCTTCGCATGGTGGGCCTTTCGGATATTGAAACGCTGATGCCGTCCGCGCTGTCGGGGGGCATGAAGAAACGGGTGAGTCTGGCGCGGGCGATTGCCCTGAATCCGACAATCATTCTGTACGACGAGCCGACGGCGGGACTCGATCCCATCATGTCGACGGCAATCAGTCATCTGATTCGGCGGATGCAAAAAGAAATGAAAGCGACGAGCGTCGTCGTGACGCATGAGATGGCGTCGGCCAAAACGGTCGCGGATCGCATGGCGTTTCTGTACGAGGGATCCTTCCTCGTCGTGGGGACGCCCGAAGAGGTCTACGGCAGCCAAGACCGGCGCGTCTTGCAATTCGTGAACGGCTGGGAAACGCCGGAAGGTCCGTTGAAAGAGAGGGAACTTTCATGAAATGGTCGACGGAGGCCAAAGTCGGCGCGTTTACGCTGGCGGGGATTTTGATTTTCGCAGGGCTGATGTTTCAGCTCTCGCACATGGTGCTTTTCGGCAAGGAAGGCTTCCATGTGACCGGCTATTTCAGCGAGGCGCAGGGGATTGAGTCCGGAAACGCGGTCCGCTATGCCGGCGTGGAAGTCGGGCGCGTGGACAGCGTGTCCGTTTCCAGAGGCGAGGCCGTGCTTTCGCTCCGTTTCTACGACGGTAGCGAAATCCCGAAGGATGCGGCCTTTACCATCCAGACGTCGAGCATCATGGGCGGCTGTTTCGTCAATGTGACCGGCGGAAATTTGGCGCGCGGGCTCTTGGAAGACGGGATGACCGTTCGCGGCAGCGCGGCGCCCAGCGTGGAATCGCTCATGGTGAAAGTGGACGCCCTCGCCGATTCGGCGCAGAAAATGATGAACGGATTGAATAATGTCGTCGCCGACCGTGAGACGCAGCGGCACGCGAAAAATGTCATCGGAAATATCGATGCGATGACGCAGAATTTGGCGATATTGACGGCGCAGGGCATTGAAATCAGCCGGAATGTGGACGCGATGACCGCGCAGCTCTCCTCCATGCTGACGCAATTCAACGGGGACGGGAAAGCGGGCACGCAGGCACGCGTGATTTTGGACAATTTGGCCGTGACGAGCGAGAATGCGAAGGAAATATCCGTCAAAGCGCGTTCCATTTCCGATAAAATCGGGAAAGGGCCGAAATCGGATTTCTTGAAAGTTTCCGGAGATGCGGAAATTTTGTATAATACGAGGGATGAAAAATATTCACCGAATTTCAGTGTACGATTCGGCGGCGAGAAATTCTTCCGCTTCGGCTACGAATCGATTGGCAGCGGGAGCCTGTTCAATGCGCAGGTCGGCCACGGCCGCGGGCCTTGGGATATTTACGCGGGGCTCATTCGCGGCAATGTAGGCGCCGGCGCCGCGTACCATGCGGATCGTTTCCGCTTCGGCGCCGATATGTACAATCCGAATGATTTGACATTTCGTTTCAAAGGAAGTTTTGAAATCCAACCACACGTCTTTGCCTCTGTGCAGACGATTCGCCCATTCAACCGCGAGGGCGGCGGGAATTATTTCGGTGTGACTTACACGTATTAAAAGAGAGGGACATCACATGAAGAAACAAGGATACAAGATTTTGGGAGCGCTCGTCGTCGCGTCGATGACCATGGGCGGAGCGGTTTTCGCCGAGCGTCCGGAGCTGCCCGCGCTCACTTATGAGAAGGGCGCCGCCGAGACAGTGAAGCAGGCGACGGAGCATCCGACGAAGACGGCCGTGCTGGGAAATCTTTTGCTCAAAGAAAATCGCATCGAGGCACCGGCGCAGACCCTTCCCGCGGCGGAGGAAGTCACCATCGATCTGGATACGGCCGTGGTGACGGCATTGGAAAACAATCGCGCCGTCAAGATTTCCGAATACGAATATCGCGAAGCGGAAGCGGCCGTGCGGGAAGCGGCGGCGGCGAAGAATCCGTCTGCCTCCCTTTCCATGGAAGCGAGCCGGGGCTCAAAGATTGACGAAAAGACAGGATTGACGCCAATTTCCGTGGGATATTCGGACGGCCTCAAAGTGTCTTGGCCGCTCTGGACCGGCGGAAACGTGGAAGGGAAGATTGCCAAAGCGCGGGCGAATCGCGACGCGAAAGAAGAATCCCTGTATTTGCAGGAAGCGACCACGAAACTGAACGCCATCACTTCCTATTATCAATACATCAAGACCCTTTGGCTTGCGGACGTGGCCAAAGAATCCATGGACAATCTCTCCGGGCATTTGAAAAATGTCGAGCAGCAATACAAGGCGGGCATCGTCGCCAAGCTCGACGTCCTCTCCTCGAATGTCTCGCTCGCCGATGCCAAGCAATCCTACATCACGGCGGACAATGCCAAGCGTCTGGCTGAAGCGAGTCTGAATAATGTGATGCGCCTTCCTCTGAATACGAAACTCACGCCGAAGACGAAAGAATTTCCGGAGCCCGAATTCACCATTACGATGGAAGAAGCGCTCGCCATCGCCGATGCGTATCGCTGGGAAATCGCACAAGCGCAATACAATATAAAAGCGGCGCAGGGCGATTTGCGCTCGGCGAAGAGCGGCTACCTCCCGACATTGGCCGTCGGCGGAAACTATAGCTGGAAAGACACGGAATTTCCCGGATTTAAGAATCGCACCTGGGGCGTAGCGGCGACGCTTTCGTGGAGCCTCTTCGACGGCGGCGCGACCGATGCAAAAATCCTCTCCGCAAATAATGCCATCAAAGTCGCGGAAGAAAAACTTGCCAAGGCGCGCGAAGAAGTGGCCCTCGAAGTGCGGCAGGATTACCTCAATGTCGTGGCGGCCAAAGAAAAAATCCGCGCGACCGAAGCGGCGGTGGAAAAAGCGGAAGAAGCCTTCAAGATTGCTTCCATCCGCTACAAATCCGGCGTCGGCATCAATCTCGACGTCCTCGATGCCCAGCTCAATCTGAACAATGCGAAGACGAATTACATCGGCGCGCTCTACGATTACAATGTCGGCCTCGCGACGCTGGAAAAAGCCCTCGGCTTCCCGGCGGTCATTCACGAAAAGGCCGTGACGCCGCTCGCGACAGATCAGAAAGCGGATTCGGAAAAGAAATAAAAGAACCAAAGAAAGCCTCTGCTTGTTGCGGGGGCTTTTTTTAGTGCGTGCTGGGCTGTTTGCGTCAGGCGGGAGAGCAGTGCACAGTGCACAGTACACAGTGCACAGTGTTGTGTGCTCGGCAGTTTTGTCAGGCAGGATTGAGACGTCAGA
>CAVHDO010000125.1:0-4514 GCA_963634795.1 Oscillospiraceae bacterium | reverse complement strand
TTGCTTCGTTTCCTTTCTTTCCCGGGAAAGAAAGGAAATGAAGTGCTGTAAGGAGTACCGTACGGAAAAATCGCGCATGATTCATGCGAAAAATTACTAAACTTTATGTCTCACATAGAGTAACCATCACCCGGCCTAACGGCCACTGAAAACCGTCCACCGGACGCTTTTCTCCCGAAGAGGGCTAACTCGAAGCGGCTGCGCCGCATTTTTTTATAAAACCCGCGCCGTCAGGCGCATTTATACCAAAAGAGCCGCGAAAAGATGGAAAACATTTTTTCGCGGCTCTTTCTTTCTCCATTGGCGGGAGGAAAAATTTTTTATTTTTTCCCTCCCAAATACGCTGCCATGACTGCCGGATTGGCGGCGACTTCGGGCGCGGGGCCTTCGAGGAAAATTTTTCCTGTCTCCATGACGTACGCATAATCGGCGATTTGCAAGGCTTTTCTTGCATTCTGCTCGACCAGGAGAATCGTCGTGCCCGCTTGGTTGATTTCTTTGATCACGCTGAAAATCTGCGCGACGACGAGCGGCGCAAGACCCATGGACGGTTCGTCGAGGAGCATGACTTTCGGGCGCGCCATCATCGCCCGTCCGATGGCCAGCATTTGTTGTTCGCCGCCGGAGAGTGTGCCCGCGTATTGCGTGCGGCGCTCTTCGAGGCGCGGAAATTTCTTGAAAATCTTTTCCAAATCTTCGGCGATTCCGGCTTTGTCGCTCCGCTGGTACGCGCCCATTTCCAAATTTTCTTTGACGGTCATCGTCTGTAAAATCTGGCGACCTTCCGGCACGAGCACCAAGCCGTCATACACGTTTTGATACGAATGTTTCCCCGTGATCGAATGCCCTTGGAAGAAAATTTCCCCTTCCATCGGTTTCATGATGCCCATAATGGTCTTCATCGTCGTCGATTTCCCGGCGCCGTTTGCCCCGATGAGTGTCACGATTTTTCCTTCTTCGACGGAGAGACTGATTCCTTTCAGCGCTTTGATATTGCCGTAGCCCGCGACGACATTTTTGAGTTCCAGAAGCATTCAGTCTTCCTCCTTTCCGAGATAGGCCTCGATGACGGCCGGATTGTTTTGCACTTCCGCCGGCGTCCCCTGCGCCAGCATTTTTCCGAAATTCACGACGATCAGCCGATTCGTCAGATTCATGACGAGATTCATGTCGTGCTCGATTAGAATGACCGTGATGCCGAATTGCTCGCGAATGCCGCGAATGAGCTCCGTGAGCGCCGCCGTTTCTCCGTCGTTCATCCCCGCTGCCGGTTCGTCCAGGAGAATGAGCTGCGGATGCGACGCCATCGCGCGCGCAATCTCCAGTTTCCTCTGTTTCCCGTACGGAAGCTCGGTCGCGATATGGTCCGCCACATCGTCCAGCCCCACGTATTGTAGGAGTTTGTGCGCTTCGGCGACCGATTCGGCCTCTTCTTCGCGCATCGCTTTCGTGTGAAGGACGCTGCCCCAAAGCCCCGCGTGCAGGCGCGCATGGTGGCCGACGAGAATATTTTCCAGCACCGTCATATTCGAAAAGAGACGGATATTTTGAAACGTGCGGGAGATCCCGCCATTGATGATCTCATGCGTTTTCTTGCCGAGGAGCGATTTCCCGTCGAAAAGGACGTCGCCGCTCGTCACGGGATACACGCCCGTAATCATATTGAAAATCGTCGTCTTCCCGGCGCCGTTCGGCCCGATGATGCCGAAGATGTCGCCTTTTTCGACGGTAAAGGAAATATCGGAGAGAGCCGTGATGCCGCCGAATTTCTTCACTACATTTTGAAGTTCGAGTAACATTTATTTCCCTCCTTTGCCGGATTTGAATTTCCGATTGAGATAGCGCATGGCGTCGTAGGACAAAATGCCGTCCGGACGGAAGGCCATCAAGCCGACGAGCATGACGCCGTAGATGATGTCGCGGTATTCCGAGAGGCTTCTGAGCGATTCGGGCAGGACGGTCAGAATGCTCGCGCCGAGGAGCGGCCCCCAGAGGACATTCGAGCCGCCGAAGACAGTGTAGAGCAGCATATCGACGACTTTGTGATACGTGAAATCCGTCGGACTGATGAAATACGTGGCGTGCGCGTAAAGAGCGCCTGCGACGCCGGCGAAGAACGCGCTGAAGAGGAAGGACATCATTTTGTAATAGACGACGGGAATCCCGGAGAGCGACGCGGCGTATTCATCCGCTTTCACCGCCGCGAACGCCCGCCCGATGCGCGAATGTTCCAGCCGGTACCAGAAATTGTAAATCACAGCGACGAGCACCAAGAGACACAGGCACATCAGCAGCTGCCCCGTCACTTGATAATCCAGACCGAGCGCGTCCATGAGCCCCGTTTCCTCTGCATACTGCGAAAGGGAACTCGCCATGGACGGAATGCCCGACAGCCCGAGCGCACCGTTTGTAATTTTCAAATTGAGCGCAATGACGCGGATGACTTCGCCGAAGCCCAGCGTCGCAATCGCCAGATACATCCCGCGGAGCCGGATCGTCGGCAGCCCGACCACCATCGCGACCGCCGCCGCCGTGATGCCGCCGCACAAAATCCCGAGCGGCATCGGCACGCCCAGCTTCATCGTGAGAATCGCCGACGTGTACGCGCCAAAACTCATGAAACCCGCGTTTCCCAAAGACACCTGCCCCGTGCAAAGCGTCATGTAAACGGACAGCGCCAAGAGAGAATTGATGCAGATGAAAACGAAGACCTGCAAATAATATCCGTTCAGTAAATCTTCCATTACGGTCTGCCTCCCTTCCCGGCTTTGGAAAACAGACCTTCCGGCCGCAGAAACAGAATCAAAATAATCATGCCGAACGCGACCGCATCCCGATAAGTCGACGCGCCGTACGCCACGCTGAAAACTTCGGCCACGCCCAAGATGAAGCCGCCGGCCATCGCGCCTTCCACATTGCCGAGACCGCCCATGATGAGGACCGCCAGGCCTTTGAATCCCATCGCCGTCCCCATCGTCGGCTCAATCGCATTGAACGACAGCCCGATCAGCACGCCGGCCGCCGCCCCGAGCGCCGAAGCCAGCATCACCGTGAAAACGATGATCCGATTCGTATTGATCCCCAAAAGCCCCGCCGTTTCTATATTTTCCGACGTCGCCCGCACCGCTTTCCCGATTTTCGTCTTATTCAGCAGCAGCGTCAAAAGCGCCATCAGGACGACCGCCGTCCCCAGGCTCACAATCTGGATGCCCGAAATGCGAAACGCGCCCATATCGATGAGCTCGGTGGAAACCATCGCCGGGAACGAACGCGTCTGCGGTCCCCAAATCATCAGCGCCACACTCTCCAAGAAAATGGAAACGCCGATGGTCGAAATGAGCGGCGCCAAATGCGTCACCTTCCGACGACGAAGCGGGCGCAGGGCGAAAAATTCCAAAAGACAACCCAAGACAGCCCCGCCGGCCATCGCTCCCAGAAGTGCCGGAAAAATTCCCAGCCCCGCCTCCGTCACGAGCAACAGGCCGATGTACGCGCCGAACATGAAAATCCCGCCATGCGCCATATTCACGATATTCAGCACGCCGAATACCAGCGTATACCCGATAGCGATGACCGCATAGGCGCTGCCCAAAGTCAAACCGTTGATAAGCTGCTGCGAAAACACGATCCTATCCCTTTCTCTCACCACGGCAAATACAGAAACAACACGCTCCGTTTCCTCTGCCGTTTGAAGAAACGAAACTTTCGGAAAACACCGACAATCTCAAAAATTTGGCGGCCCCATGACGCCTGCCGCGCAAAAAAAGAAATTTCCCTCCGCGCATTTCCTTAATCAAAAACGCCCCCGCCGGCATCCAACGATGCTGACAGGGGCGCAAAGCGCGGTACCACCCTATGGTTTCACTCACGAAGACAAGAAAAATGAGGAGATAAAAAAATCCCCCACCCGCCTTCGCGGATAGGGGCGTCATGCGCGGTACCACCCTACATTTTACTCTCGTCTCACACCCGTAACGTGGGCCTGCGCCCTCCCCTACTCCATTCAGGGAAAGAGCTCCCGAGTGATATATTGGGAAGAAGGAATGCACCGCCTCGCACCGCCCGGCAGCTCTCTTCTGTCATGGACCTTTTCCTTTTTGCTCTCGATCATCGCCTATCACTCTCTAACGCGAGCCGCGCCGCGGACTACCTTTTCCCCCGCGGAACTCCGGAGTGAGCTCGCATCCCGCCGCCCGTCGACTCGCACCACCCGTCGACTCTCTTCGCCGCCTTCGCAGGACACTTTTACCCCTTCATCGTTTTTATTTCTGAATTATGAAATATATTATAGATAGAAACAGGATTTTGTCAATACATTTTTTCGCCCGGGACTGTAAAAAAAATCACAAAAAAATTTTCTACCCGCCGAAACGCCGCCATTTTCGATTTGCTATGTTATGAAACCGCAGAGCAACGCGCAAGGAGGCCCGCCTGTGCAAAATTCACCGGCACCGCGCCGATAAAAGTTAGCAGTGAGTAGTGAGCAATTAGCAGTGCAGGTACGCGCTTCGCGC
>CAVHDO010000124.1:0-4556 GCA_963634795.1 Oscillospiraceae bacterium | reverse complement strand
AGCGGAGCGCTTCGCGCGATTTTTATAAAAATCATCGCCGTCAGGCGATGCCGCTAAGATCTGATGTCTGACGTCTGATCATCTGACGTTTCCCTCCCGCCTGACAAAACAGGAAATTAGCAAATATCTTGTCCATATAAAAAAAGCCGAGCAACACATCGAGTTGCTCGGCTTTTTTTATAGGATTCTGTGCCAATTTTTGAATGGATTATTTTGTTTCCGTCGGAAGTTCCGCCGTGCAATGCGGGCAACGGGTCGCGTCGTCGGCGATGACTTCGCGACAGAAGGGGCAGAGGCGCGGGTCTGAGGCTTCTTCTTTCGGGAAAAGGCGATTGATTTGTTTTAGCACGACAAAAATGGCTGCGGCGACGATCAGAAAATCGATGACGGTATTCAAGAAAGCGCCGTAAGCGATGACGGGGACATTGGCGGCTTCGGCTTCTTGCAAGGTTTTGACGTCGACGGTCCCTAGATTGATGAAAAGATTGGAGAAATCGACGCGGCCGACGAGAAATCCGAGCGGCGGCATGATGATGTTTGATACGAACGAGGTGACGATTTTTCCGAATGCCGCTCCGATGACGACGCCGACGGCCATATCCAGCACGTTTCCGCGCAATGCAAATTCCTTAAATTCTTTGAGAAAACCCATGATAGACTCCTTTCGTAATTTGTATTTTTGTATTATACCATATTTATTTGCGAATTTGATGATTACGGATGGGCGTATTGTCACTGTCTTCCGGTTTTGCTATAATGAATTGATTTTTGATGATACTGTAAGAAATAGGAAACGGGAGAAGAAAAAGTTGACGCGGAATAGGATTGGATTTCGGGGCGTTTGTTATTTGAAAGAAATTGCTCAGATTAACGGGGGGGGGGCAAATAGTTTAAAGCTCGCCATAATTCACTTCCAAGCCCGCTTTCGGAGATGTGTTTCCGTAAGCGGGCTTTTGTTGTGCGTTTTTTGGGGTGAGTGATGAGATATTTGCTGACGGGGATCATGACCGGCGCCTTGCTATTTGTGTTTCGATTTTTGATGCGCACTGAGTTGCCGCTTTATGGGGTCATCAAAAAATATGATCTTTTGCTTTTAGCGACGTTACTGGTTGTATTTTGGATGCTGAGCGCTTGGATTGTGGATTGGATTTTGGAAAATAAAAAGAGTAATCGGGTATCGCATATTCTTCTGGTGGTTGCCGCTGCGTTTGTATTGGTATTGCCGATGACGAAAATCAGCAGTGAGCAAATCGGGAGGATGGAAAACAGAAATTTAGCGAAATTTCCGAATCTGATTGACCAAAAAGGTTTTAATTACGAATACGGAAAACAATTTGAATCGTGGTTGAACGATCATTTCCGGGGACGGGATAAAGCGTTGAAGATGTATTCCCGCATAGAATCATTTTTGTCCGGGAAGGCAGAGAACGTGCATGCGTTGGAGGGTCGAGAGGGCTGGCTGTTTTTGAAGGAGAATTTTTCAATAGCCAATTATCAAAATCGTCGTAATTTTACAGAGCAAGAATTGCGGACAATCAAAGAAAGGCTTGAAAAGAATCGGGATTATTGTGCGTCTTTCGGAGCGAGGTATTATGTTTTGATCGCGCCGGATAAGAATAAAGTATACGGAGAATTTTTTCCTTCTTATTACGATAAGGTGAACGACATCGGGCGCGGGGAACAGGTGTATCGATATTTAAAAGAAAATAGCGATATTAAAGTGGTCTATCCGCTGGATGCGCTATTGGAGGGGAAACAAGAGGAGCAGGTCTATTATAAGAATGATTCACATTGGACTCCGGCGGGGGCTCTTATTGGGTATCGGGAATTGATAAAGCTCATGGCTAAGGACGATCCTTCTTTGCAGACATGGTCGGATCAAGATTTTGATAAAGAAACGATCATTTATAAAGGAGGAGATTTGAAGAAGGCGTTAAATCTTCTCGATAGGCAGGATGAAGTGGCCTTATTGCATTTTAAGCAAGGACAGGCCTATACAAAAAAGCAGGTGGAAATCCAAGACACAAAGTTTACGGCGATGAGTTTTGCAGGACTCGCGCAATATGAAATCACGGATCGTTCCTCGGCAGAGCATTGCGTTTTTGTGTTCCGAGATTCGTTTACAAGAGCCTTGCAACCTTTTTTGTCGCAACAATTCGGACATGTGGAATATTTGTGGTCGAGAGAGTTTTCTAAAAATGCTTCCGCCATGCGGGAGAGAAATCCGGATATCGTTATTCAGGAAGTGGTCGAAAGAGTCGTGGAAGATTTGGCGAATTAGAGGTGAAGGGATATGCTATTCAGTTCTTCCGCATTTTTATTCGTGTTTTTGCCAATGGTTTGCTTGGGGTATTTTTTACTGGGGAATCGGTTTCGTAATCATTGGTTGCTTTTGACGAGTTTACTATTTTACGGCTGGGGTGAACCGCGGTATGTCTCTGTGATGCTGTTGGTGATTGCGTTTAATTATGTAGCTGGTATCGGGATGTGTCGGTATGCCCGATTGGCTAAATGGATTTTGGGCGCGGATATCATCGTTAATTTGTCGATTCTGGTTTTCTTCAAGTACACGAATTTCTTGATTGAAAACTGGAATGCGATGTCGCATAGTTCTCTTTTACCGCTTCATGTGGTTATGCCGATCGGAATTTCCTTTTTTATTTTTCAAGCGCTTTCCTATGCCATTGATGTGTATCGGGGGCAGGTGAATTGTCAGAAAAGCATTTCTAAATTGGCGCTGTATGTGGCTTTATTTCCGCAATTGGTCGCCGGTCCGATCGTTCGCTATCACGATATTGAAAAAAGTCTTGACGAGCGCGATACGAAAATAGAGGACATCATTTACGGCGTGCAGCGTTTTATCATCGGCCTTTCCAAAAAGGTTTTGATTGCCAATACGATGGGGAGTGTCGCGGATAGCGTATATGGAACCGGTACGGCGCATCTCACTTGGGAGGTAGCTTGGATTGGCGCGGCGGCCTATTCATTGCAAATCTTTTTTGATTTCAGCGGCTATTCGGACATGGCGATTGGATTGGGACGGATTTTTGGATTTCATTTCCGGGAAAACTTTAATTATCCGTACACGGCCAAGAATATGACGGACTTCTGGCGTAGATGGCATATCTCTTTGAGTAGCTGGTTCAAAGAGTACTTGTACATTCCTCTCGGAGGAAGCAGAGAAGGAATGTCTCGGACGGTGCGAAATTTAGGGATTGTCTTCTTAGCCACGGGGATTTGGCATGGGGCAAGCTGGAATTTTGTAGTGTGGGGACTTTGGAACGGTCTCTTTGTTATTCTGGAAAAACGATGGGAAACGCTTCGGTGTCATTCTATTATCGGTCACGTGTACGTTATTTTGGTTTTCGTGCTCGGTTGGGTTTGGTTTCGGGCGGATAATTTGCAAATGTCCGTGGAGTATATGGCCACCATGTTTGGCATCCGGCAAGGCGTTCCTCTTTACGGATTGGAATACTATGTCAGCGCGAAGCACTGTCTGGTCGGAGCGGTGGCGATTTTATTCTGCGCGCCTTGGAATTGGGAAACTGTGAAAAACCATCGGATATTTTCTTGGTGTTATGATGCGTGCCTGCTCTGCTTCTTGGCGCTTTCTGTAATCTGGATCGCGGCGTCTACGTACAATCCGTTTATTTATTTCCGTTTTTAAATCGATTGTGGGAAACGATTTTGAACGGCGCTTTCGTGATATAATAAAAGTGATTTTCGGGTATTTTTCAAAGGAGGCGCGCAATGGAAACGGAGGAATTGTCTGCGGAGGCTTTGGCGGAGCTTTTGGCATCGTACAAGAAGGAACTCTCGCATCTGTATCGCGTTGCGTCGGCCAAGCGGGCGCTTCTCGTGGCCGGAAAGGCGCCGGCGATGACGATAGAGAAATGCGACGCGGATATGCGGCGCGATATTGCAGCGTTGAAACAGAAATACGGGATTCATTATTGATTTTCAACAGCTGCGCTCCTTATCTCTATCAGCAAAAAAAGTTTTCATCGCAAACGCCGCCGCAGGAAAGAAGGAAAAAAGTCGCGCTTCCCATCTCTGTCAGTAGAAAAGTTTTCATCTCAAATGCCACCGCAGAAAAGAAGTCCAAAAGTCGTGCCTCTCATTTTTGTCAGTAGAAAAGTTTTTGGCACAAACGCCGCCACAGGAAAGCAATCCAAAGTGCGCCGCAAAAATCTGACGTCTGACGTCTGAAGTCTGACGTCTCCATCTCAAACGCCACAAAAGAATAGCAAGAAAAAAGCGGCGCCCTCATCTCTATCTGCAGAAAAGATTTCATCACAAACGCCGCCGCAGGCAAGAAGGGAAAAAGTTGCGCTTCTCATCTCTGTCAGTAGGAAAGTTTTCAACTCAAACGCCGCCGCAGAAAAGAACTCTCAAAGCTCGGCTTCGTTTTTTCCTTGACATCCATCCTCACACGTGATATAGTTTCCACCATAAACGCAGGGACGAAAAGAGTACGCGTGCCGAGTACGGCCAAGAGAGTCCGGAGGGTGGGAACGGATACGGGTAGGGCGCCGAAGTGCATTTCCGAGCGGATT
>CAVHDO010000123.1:0-4640 GCA_963634795.1 Oscillospiraceae bacterium | reverse complement strand
TATCTTTCCCCTTTTCTCGCCAATTCCAGACACAGCTCCAAATCCTCCGGCAGAGGCGCTTCGAAATGCATTTCCTCTCCCGTCACGGGATGATGAATGTCCAGCGTGTGAGAGTGGAGAGCTTGGCCGGCGATGGGGAAATGGTCTTTTTTGTAGCCGTAGAGCGGATCATTCACGACGGGGTGCTCGATATGCGCCATGTGGACGCGAATCTGGTGCGTGCGTCCCGTTTCCAGGCGGCAATCGAGCCAGGAATAATGGGGAAACTGTTCCAAGACGCGGAAATGCGTCACGGCCGGTTTCCCCGTTTTCGGTTCCACCGCCCATTTCAAGCGGTCTTTGGGACTCCGACCGAGCGGCAGGCGGATGATACCCGAATCGGCGGGCAAGTTTCCGTGCACGAGCGCCCAATAATGGCGGACGGCTTCGTGCGTGCCGATTTCCTTTTTCAGCGCTTCGTAGGCTCGCGCCGTTTTGGCCGCGACCATCACGCCGGACGTGTCCTTGTCGAGCCGATGCACGATGCCGGGCCGCGCCGGATCGCCCACGTCCAAAATCGACGGCCCCACGTGATGCAAGAGCGCCTGCACGAGCGTTCCCGTCAGGTTTCCCGCGGCCGGATGGCACACCATGCCCCGCGCTTTGTCGATCACAATCATGTCCTCATCTTCGTACAAAATCGACAGCGGAATCGCTTCCGGCGCCAGGACGAATTCTTCCGGCTCCTCGTACGAAAGCGTCACGACATCGCCCGCCGCGACGCGCAAATTTCCCTTCGACGCCTTTCCGGTGGACAGCGTGACCGCGCCCTCTTTCAGAAGTTTTTGCACACGCCCGCGCGAAAATCCGGACGCTTCCGTCAAAAAAACGTCGAGCCGCTGCCCGGCCGCCGCCTCCGCCACGTCAAATCGCTCTATCTTCATGCGTCCTGCCTCCAGAAATAAAATAAAATGCACGCCATGCCGACGCAAATCCCGATATCCGCCACATTGAAAATCGGCCAAATGCGGAAATCGAAGAAATCGACGACGCCGGGAAGAAACGCGCGATCGATCGCGTTTCCGAGCGCGCCGCCCAAGACGAAGCCAATGCCGATGGGGAAATACCACGGCTCCTTCGGAATTTTCCGCCACGCCCACGCGTAGCCCGCAAACAGCACCGCGACAATCGCCAGAAAAAGCCACGTCTGATTTTCAAAGATGCCGAATGCCGCGCCGCGATTGTAAATGAATGTCCAATGAAAAACGCCCGGCCACACGGGGATGGATTCGAAAAGTTCCATCTGCTCCGCGACGAACCATTTTGTCAGTCGATCCAAAAATAAAACGGCCAGCGCCGCCAAAAGAGTCTTCATGCGCCCTGTTTCCTTTCTTATCAATTTTATCATTATATCACACGCCGCGCCGCCCGTTTCCACAAAAAAAGAACCCGACGAATCGGATTCCTTTGGCGCAAATGGTGGGGCTACTGTGGTTCGAACACAGGACCTCTTCGATGTGAGCGAAGCGCTCTGACCAACTGAGCTATAGCCCCATGCGCACATTGTATCATCTCTTGCGAAAAAATGCAATTACAAAATCCATACGAGGCCTTTGTGCACGCCGTGGAGCTCCGGCGCGGATTCCGGAAACGCGTCCCCGAAGGCCGCGAGCGTCTCAAAAAATCTTGCCGCCGCTTTCGTCCACACGGCACCCGCCGGCACGATACAAATGCCCGGCGGGTACGCGTCCGCCGCCTCGAGTGCGACATGCCCCGGCGCCTCGGCGAGCGGCACGCATCGTCCTTTTCCGGAAACAAAAGTATCGGAGGCTTCCCGCCCCGTCATCTTTTGCTTCGGCATTTTGAGGAAACTCTGTCTCTCGCGGTTCGTAAAATCGTATTCTTTTAGGAAACGGAATTGCGCCGCGCAAAGCTCCGCCAATGTCAGGCCTGCATGAGGAAACGGGCGCCAAGAAGGAATGGCCTCCGCCACCGTCGCTCCTTTTTTGTATAAAGTTTCAAATTCAGTCAGCGCGGCGAGCAAATTTTTGTATTTTTCCTCCGTATCGGCGGGCGTGAGCAAGAAGAGGACGCTGTCGAAATTTGCTTTCTCCGGTATGATGCCGTGCTCTTGCAAAAAAGCGGACAGAATCAATCCGGATACGCCGCCGAGCGCCGTGCGCAGCAAAATTTTGCACGGATCGAGAAAATACGTCTCACGGGGAAGGTCTCCGAAGCCGTGCCAAGTCTCGCCTACGTGAAGTTCCCAGAAGCGTCGGCCGATGGCGATGGTTTCCGTTTCAAAATTTTCCCAAGGCGCGCCGCGCACCGTCTCCGGCTGCCACGGGCGAAGGAGCGTCAATGTTTCCGCCATTTTCATGCGAAGCGCGACGCCCCGCCTTACCGTGTCCGTCCAGAGGCGCTCTCCTGCCTCCGCGTGCATCGCGGCATTCATTTCTAGGCTCGCGAAAAGTAGCGCATTCGCCGACGTCGAGCTGTGGCGCAAAAACGATTCTTGCAGGACGTCCGCCGACAGCCGCCGCTTTTTTTCGGCCAAATGCGCGTCCCGCACGTGAATCTGCGATGTCTGCGAAAAGCCCGCCAGTTGCTTGTGCACGGATTGCGTGACCAAAATGCCCGGCGCATTTTTACCGAGGCGCACCGTGAGCGGCGACAGGTCTCGCAAAAATGGGATGAAAATTTCATACCCCGCCCACGCCGCGTCGAAAAGAAGATAATCGCAGAGCGGCCCGACCGTTTCCAAAATTTTTTCCGCCGACACGAAGACGCCGTCGTACGTCACGAGCTGCACGCACGCCAGACGAAACGGGCGTTTTTTCTTCGCTTTTTCGGGAGATAGGTCCCGCACGCGCCGCCGCAGGGTTTCCTCCGAAAAAATTTCAGAAGACGGACCGCCCAAAGTCCCCGCCGCATTCGTCAGCATCGGCATATACACCGTCGTCGCGCCCGTCTCCGCCACGCCTTGGTACACCGATTTGTGATGGCTGCGCTCCATCAGCACGAGGTCGCCCGGCGCGAGCAACGCGGACAGACAAATCCGATTCGCCGCCGACGTCCCGCCCAGCACGAAGAGCGTCCGCTCCGCGCCGAAAACCTGCGCCGCCAAATCTTCCGCCGCCCCCGCCGCGCCGTCATGCGCCGAGACATCCCCGATGCGACCATCCGAATCCGACAAATCCGCCGCGAATATCCCGCGCCCCAGCGCCTCACAAAAAATCCGCCCCGAGTCCGCCCCTCGATGCCAAGCGCCCCCATGATGCCCCGGCGTCGCAAAGGACTGTCCCTCCTTCGCCGCAGCCTCCAAGAGCGCCCGCGTGAACGGCGGCAAAGCGCCAAACTCTCTCGTTTCCAACATTTTCTCTCCCGCAGATGAACGAATAAAATATTTCCTTTATTATAACGGAAACCGGACGCGCGCGGCAATTTGTTTCCGTTTCCGTTCTTGTTTCCACGCAACAAAAAAGCCCCGATTTCTCGGAGCTCTTCTTTTGTTTCCTTATTATTTGGAGTACAATTCGACGATCAGCGTCTCATTCACTTCGTCGCGGTACGGCAGCTCCTCACGAAGCGGCATGCGGACGAGCGCCGCCGACCAATTGTCAAACGACTTTTCGAGATACGGAAGATCGAAAGTCTTCAATTCCTGGAAGCTGTTCTTGAACATTTCGTTCGTGCGATACGCTTCGCGGAGCGAAATGACCTGGCCGGGCTTCACCGGATAGGACGGGATGTCGACGCGTTTCCCATTGACATTCACGAGGCCGTGATTAACCATCTGGCGCGCCTGGCGGATCGAACGGGCAAAGCCTGCGCGGTACACCAGATTGTCCAATCTCGTCTCGAGAAGGAACAAAAGGTTCGCACCGGTGACGCCGGCCATGCGGTTCGCCTTATCGTAATAGCGATAGAACTGACGTTCGAGGACGTTGTAAATCGCCTTCACCTTTTGCTTTTCCGAAAGCTGAATGCCGTATTCGGATTGTTTCTTTCCGCGACCTTCAGCGACTTGCCGTTTTAACGCTTTCGAATGGCCGTAAATGTTCATGCCGAAACGTCTGCACGCCTTAAAACGGGGATCTCTGTTTGTTGCCATGTAGATATCACCTCTTCTTGAAATATGCCGCTCCGAATTGAAACAGCGAAAATATTATACAAAATAACCCCCGCCCTGTCAACCGCTGTCCGTCTTCCGTTGTCCGTTTACCGTTTACCGTTCCTCATTTCCCATGATAGCCAAAGTCATCCACGCACGGTTAACGGTTACACGGTCGGCGGTTGTCCGTCTTCCGTTATCCGTTCACCGTTCACCGTTCTTCCTTTCCCGTGGGAACCAAAGTCGTCCACGCACGGTCAACGGTTATACGGTCAACGGTCACACGGTCAGCGGTCGGCGACCCTTCCCGCCATTGACAGGAAACAGCATGTATATTACAATATTTCGGTAATTCCGAATCGGGGTATAGCGCAGTTGGTAGCGCACCTGCTTTGGGAGCAGGGGGTCGCCAGTTCGAGCCCGGCTACCCCGACCAAAATTTATGTCTCAGTAGCTCAGTTGGACAGAGCAACCGCCTTCTAAGCGGTGGGTCGTGGGTTCGAATCCCTCCTGGGACACCAGAAACGAAGAAGCTGTGAGAAAATGG
>CAVHDO010000122.1:0-4750 GCA_963634795.1 Oscillospiraceae bacterium | reverse complement strand
GTTTCTTTCCTTTGCTTCGTTTCCTTTCTTTCCCGGGAAAGAAAGGAAATGAAGAGCTGTAAGGAGTTCTGTGGGGAAACGTCCCGCATGATTTCACATAAAAAGAGCCGCGAAAAAATGAAAATCATTTTTTCATAGCTTCAAAAAAAGAATGTCGCGAAGCGACACCGCAAAAAATCTGACTGTCTGACGTCTTTGCCACCCATGTAGCACCAAGCAGAGCACGCGCTCCAGGCTCCAAGCTCACAGCCACAGCTCATTTCCAAGAGGAGGAACAAAAATGACAGAGTATCAACCTTTCATGTCCGGAAAAGTCCGGGAACTGTACGACATCGGCGACGCCCTCGTGATGGTATGCACGGATCGGATTTCCGCTTTCGACAAAATTTTGGACGTGCCGATTCCGAAAAAGGGCGAAGTGCTGAATCGGATGAGCGAATTTTGGTTTGACTTCACGAAAGACATCGTGCCGAATCACATGATTTCCATCGATACGGCGGATATGCCGGAATTTTTCAGGAAACCGGAATTTGCCGGGCGCAGCATGAAAGCGAAGAAATTGAAAATGATTCCGGTGGAATGCATCGTGCGCGGCTACATCACGGGAAGCGGCTGGGAAAATTATCAGGAAACGGGGAAAGTGTGCGGCATTTCTTTGTCGGCGGGATTGCAAGAATGCCAGAAATTGCCGCAGCCGATTTTCACGCCGTCCACAAAGGCGCCGGTCGGTGAGCACGACCAAAATATTTCCGTCGAAGAGGGCGTGGCGTGGCTGGAACCGTATTTCCCGGGGAAAGGCCGTCAATATATGGAAGAGCTTTCCCGTCTCACGCTGGCGCTCTACGAAAAATGCGCGGCGTATGCGCTTGAAAAGGGCATCATCATCGCGGATACGAAATTTGAATTTGGCCTGAATGAAGCGGGCGAAATTGTCCTCGGCGACGAAATGCTCACGCCGGACAATTCGCGTTTCTGGCCGCTCGCGGGCTACGAAGCGGGGAAGAGCCAGCCGTCGTACGACAAGCAATTTGTCCGCGATTATCTGCGCGCGCATCCGGGCGACAGCCTGCCGCAGGACATTATCGACAAGACGATTGGAAAATACATCGAAGCGTACGAGCTTCTCACGGGAAAACCATTCTGAAAAAAAGTCACGGAGGACACCCATGCTTTACGACGACAAACCGCATGAAGAATGCGGCGTATTCGGCATTCTCGATCCGGCGCGGCAAGCGGCCCTCGAAGTGTATTACGGCATTTTTTCGTTGCAACATCGCGGGCAGGAAAGCGCCGGGATGACGGTGACCGACGGCGAAACGATGGAAACGACGCGCGGGATGGGTCTCGTTACGGAAGTTTTCCGAAAATTGCCGGAAAAAGAAGGAAATATCGGCATCGGTCACGTGCGCTACAGCACGACGGGCTCTTCCATCGCGAGCAATATCCAGCCGCTCCAAGTCGAATGCGAAGAAGGGCCGCTGGCATTGGCGCACAACGGCAATTTGATCAATACGCAGCAGTTGCGGCGGCAACTTCTCTTGGAAGGCGCGGATTTTCAGACGACGATGGACACGGAAGTCATCGTGAAGCTCATCGCGCGCTCGCGAAAAATTTCCGTCGAAGAAAAAATCAAAGAAGTCATGGGGATGCTCCGGGGCGCCTACGCTTTGGTCGCCTGCACGGGAAACGCCATTTACGGCGTGCGCGATCCCTTCGGCTATCGGCCGCTCTGCCTCGGGAAGACGGAGACGGGCTATGTGCTGGCTTCGGAAACGGTCGCCTTCGACGCGATTGGCGCGAAATTTGTCCGCGACATTTTGCCCGGAGAAATCGTCACCGTGACAAAAGACGGCGTCGCTTCGTCCGTGTACGAGCCCGCCGTTTCCCATCCGCGCGCGATTTGTTCCTTTGAATACATTTATTTTGCCCGTCCCGATTCCGTCATGAACGGCCAGAGCATTTACGAAGCGCGGCTCCGCATGGGGGAAGCGCTTTGGGAGGAAACGCACCGCGAAGCCGACGTCGTCATGAGCGTGCCGGATTCCGGAAATGTCGCGGCGCTCGGCTATTCGCGCGCGTCCGGCATTCCCTTTGCGGAAGGACTTTTGAAAAACAAATACATGGGCCGGACCTTCATTCAGCCCGACCAGAAACAGCGCGAGCGTGCCGTCCGCATGAAACTCAATCCGATTTCTTCCAATGTCGCGGGGAAACGCATCGTTTTGATTGACGACTCCATCGTTCGCGGCACGACGAGCGGGATCATTATCCGCCTTTTGCGCGAAGCCGGCGCGAAAGAAATTCATCTTTTGATTTCGTCGCCGCCCGTCAAATATCCCTGTTTCTTCGGCATCGACACGGCCGAACGCAAGCAGCTGATCGCGGCCAAGCACACGACGGAAGAAATTTGCCAAATCATCGGCGCCGACAGCCTGCATTTCCTGTCGCAGGAAGGGCTCGCGGCCGCTATTTCAGAAATTCCGCGGGAAAATCTTTGTTTCGCGTGTTTTGACGGAAATTATAAGGAAACATTGCCGGAAGGAACGGAATTGTAAAAAGGAGAGAGGTATGGCAGAGAAGAAGAAAGGGCTCACATATGCCGAAGCGGGCGTCGATATCGATGCCGGGGAGCGCGAAGTCGAGCTGATCAAAGAGAGCGTCCGCGCGACGTACACGGAAGGCGTGCTGGGGGATCTCGGCGGTTTCGGCGGGCTGTATTCCCTGAAACACATCCAAATGGAGGATCCCATCCTCGTTTCCGGGACCGACGGCGTGGGGACGAAGTTGCGCCTGGCGATTGACATGGGCATTCACGACACCATCGGGCAGGATTGCGTCGCGATGAGCGTGAATGATGTCCTCGTCCAGGGCGCTCGGCCCCTCTTTTTCCTCGATTACATCGCCACGGGGAAACTGGAGCCGGAGCTCATGGCCGAGATTGTGAAAGGCGTCGCGAAGGCGTGCCAAGAATCCGGCTGCGCGCTCTTGGGCGGGGAAACGGCGGAAATGGCCGGTTTCTACGCAGCGGGCGATTACGATGTCGCCGGTTTTGCCGTGGGCATCGTCGACAGAAAAAAATTGATTACCGGCGAGACGATTGCGGCGGGCGATGTGATTTTGGGTCTGCCGTCGACCGGCGTTCACTCCAACGGCTACTCTCTCGTGCGCCGCATTTTGGCGGACAATGCGCTGGATTTGAAAAAAGTGTACGGTGATATGAAGAAACCACTGGGCGAAGTACTGCTGACGCCGACGCGCCTCTATCCGAAAGCGGTGCTCCCCGTCATTGAAACCGTTTCCGTCAAAGGTCTCGTTCACATCACGGGCGGCGGCTTCTACGACAATATCCCGCGCGTGCTGCCGAAAGGGACGCGCGCCGTCATCGATGCGGACGCGTGGCCCGTGCCGCCGATTTTCCGTTTTCTCATGCAAGAGGGCGGCGTCGAAGCGCATGAAATGTATCGCACTTTCAACGGCGGCATCGGCATGATGCTGATTCTGGCGAAGGAAGACGCGAAGAAAGCGAAAGAAATTCTCGCAGGAAACGGGGAAACCGTCTACGAAATCGGCCGCATCGAGGCGGGCGGGCAAGACGTCGTCGTGACAGGTGGGCTCTTTCATGAATAAAAATATTTTGATTTTCGCCTCCGGTCGCGGCTCAAACGCCGAAGCGCTCCACGACGCGTGCGAAGCGGGAGAGATAGCCGGGAAAATTTGCGGCGTCATCTCCGACCATGCGGACGCCCAAGTTCTCCAAAGAGCGGCACGCTGGGGCGTCCCGACCGTCGTCGTCGAGAAAAAAGATTTTTCGGACAAAGAAGCTTTCGACGAAGCGCTTTTGCAAGCGGCTGAGAAATTTTCGCCGGATTTGATTTGCTTGGCCGGCTACATGCGGATCTGCGCAGGAAATCTCATCGACGCGTTTCCCAATAAAATCATCAACATCCACCCGGCTCTCATCCCGTCCTTCCGCGGCCTCCACGCCCAAAGACAAGCCATCGAAGCCGGCGTCAAAATCGCGGGTTGCACCGTCCATTTCGTAGGCAAAGGCCTCGACGACGGCCCCATCATCACCCAAGTCGCCGTCCCCGTCCTGGAAGGCGATACCGAGGATACTCTTTCGGAACGGATTCTGAAAGAAGAACACAAAGCCTACGTCCGCGCCGTCAAAGCGTTCTGCGAAGACCGGCTGCGGGTGGAGGGGAATATTGTGAGAGAGAAGAGAGGCTTGGGCTGAGTTTTGCTCGGCTGTTGCGGCGTTTGAGATAAAAATCTTTCTGCTGATAGGGAAGAGGGAAGAGAGGCGCGGCTTTTTTCCTGCTTTCCTTTTGCGGCAGGCGGGAGATAGTTAGCAATGAGCAATGAGCAATTAGCAGTTCAGGTACGCGCGAAAAGAGCTGTGAGCGGCGAGCTTGGAGCCTGGAGCTTTTAAGCGGAAGCGCTTCGCGCGATTTTTATAAAATGCGGCCGGAGGCCGCCACCGCTTTAGCCTTCCTTTGGAGGAAGGTGGCGCGAAGCGCCGGATGATGGGTCGCCGAAGGCGCATATAAAAATGTCGCGAAGCGACACCGCTAAAATCTGACGTCTGACGTCTGACCGTCTGACGTCTCTACCTTGCCTGACGACACTGCTTTCTATGACTCCCTCGCCGCGCTCGCTGTAAGGGGGCCCGCCTGTGCAAAATTCGCCGAGGCCCGCACCAATAAAAGTTAGCAGTGAGTAGTGAGCAGTTAGCAGTGCAGGTACGCGC
>CAVHDO010000121.1:0-4855 GCA_963634795.1 Oscillospiraceae bacterium | reverse complement strand
GAAAAGAGCCTTATTGAGCGTTTCCGACAAGACGGGAATCGTCGATTTTGCCAAGGCGCTGCATGCGCGCGGCTTCGAGCTCGTTTCCACCGGCGGCACGATGAAAGCGATTGCCGACGCCGGCATTCCGGTCCTGTCCGTATCCGAAGTGACGGGATTTCCGGAGATGATGGACGGGCGCGTGAAGACGCTTCATCCGAAAATTCACGGCGGCATTCTGTCCATTCGCGACAATCCCGCGCACGTCGCCGCGATGGCTGAGCACGGCATCGTCGGTATCGACCTCGTCTGCGTGAATCTGTATCCGTTCCGGGAAACGATTGCCAAGCCCGGCGTCACGATGGAGGAAGCGATTGAAAATATCGACATCGGCGGGCCGTCCATGGTGCGCGCGGCGGCGAAGAATTACAAATACGTGACGATTGTCGTCGATCCGGCGCAGTATGAGGAAATTATTTCCCGGATGGACGCGGGGACGCTGGACGAAAGTTTCCGCCTGTCCCTTTCGCAAAAAGCGTATCTGCACACGGGTCTTTACGATTGCGCCATCGCTGATTTCTTGGCGAAAAAAGTCACGGCGGGCGAGAGCGAAATGCCCGACGTCCTCGCGATGGCGTACACGAAAATTCAGGACCTTCGCTATGGGGAAAATCCGCATCAGAAAGCGGCGTTTTACAAAGATCCGGAAGCGACGGGCGGCATCGCGGCGGCGCGGCAGCTCCACGGAAAAGAATTGTCGTACAACAACATTGTCGACATGGAGGCCGCTTGGGATTTGGCGGCGGAATGGAAGGACGAGCCGGCCTGCGTGATTGTGAAACACACGAATCCGTGCGGCACGGCGCTCGGAAAGACGGCGGCTGATGCGTTTCGTCGCGCGTTTTCCGCGGACAGCAAATCGGCTTTCGGCGGCATCGTCGCGATGAATCGGGAATGCGACAAGGAAACGGCCGAAGCGATGGCGCCGATTTTCTTTGAAGTCGTCATGGCGCCCTCGTTCTCCGCCGAAGCGCTCGCCGTTTTGGAAACAAAGAAAAATATCCGCCTGATTGAAGTGCCGGCGGTGACGGTGCCGGAATGGCAGCTGAAAAAAGTATCCGGCGGCCTTCTCGTGCAGACGCCCGACGACAGCGCGGAGACGCGGGCCGATTGCACCGTCGTCACGAAGCGCGCGCCGACCGAAGAGGAATGGGCGGCAATGGAATTTGCGTGGAAAATCGTCAAGCACGTGAAATCGAACGCCATCGTCGTCAGCGGAAAAGACATCACTTACGGCGTGGGCGCCGGACAGATGAATCGCGTCGGCTCGGCGGAAATCGCGATTGCCGAAGCGGGCGAAAAGGTCAAGGGCGCCGTCATGAGTTCCGATGCGTTCTTCCCCTTCGGCGACACCATCGAAGCGGCGGGGAAAGCCGGCATCACGGCCGTCATCCAGCCGGGCGGCTCCGTGCGCGACCAAGAATCCATCGACATGGCCGATAAATACGGTATCGCCATGGTTTTCACCGGCCATCGGCATTTCCGTCACGGATAAGGAGGAATCATGAAGATTCTCGTCATCGGAAGCGGCGGCCGCGAGCATGCGCTTTGCAGGAAACTGTCCGAAAGCGAAGGCGTCGAGCGCGTCTACGTCATTCCCGGCGGAGACGGCATGGCCGACGTCGCGACGCCCGTTTCTGTCGAAAGCAACGAAGATATTTTGGAATTTGCGAAACTGATGGCCATCGACCTCACCGTCGTGGGTCCGGAAACTGTGCTCACCGAAGGCATCGGCGATGCGTTTCGTGCGGCGGGGCTCGCATTCTTCGGTCCGTCCCAAGCGGCGGCGCAAATTGAAGGTTCCAAGCAATTTGCCAAAGAACTCATGAAGAAATATCACATTCCGACGGCGGCCTACGAAGTTTTCACGGACAAGGACGCGGCGCTTGCCTACGTGCGGCAAGTTTCCTATCCCACCGTGATTAAAGCCGACGGCTTGGCGGCGGGAAAGGGCGTCGTCATTGTGCAGAATTTGAAAGAAGCCGAGACGGCTGTCGAAGATATGATGGGAAACTTGACCTTTGGCGCTGCGGGCTCGCGGGTCGTCATTGAAGAATTTATGGAAGGCGAAGAGGCGAGCGTCTTGGCTTTTTGCGACGGGAAAACCGTCGTTCCCATGATGCCTTCGCAGGATCATAAACGCATTTTTGATCACGACGAAGGCCCGAACACCGGCGGCATGGGAGCGTACGCGCCCTGTCCCGTCATGACCGAGGCGCTCATGCGGGAAGTACGCGAAAAAATCTTGCAACCCGCGGTGGATGGCATGGCCGCCGAAGGCACGCCCTTTGTCGGCTGCCTTTATGCCGGCCTTATGATCACGAAAGACGGCCCGCGCGTCGTCGAATTCAACTGCCGCTTCGGCGATCCCGAGACCGAAGTTGTCCTGCCGCTCTTGGACAGCGATTTGGCGAAAATAATGCTCCATTGCACCGACGGGACGCTTGCGGATGCCGAAGTGAAATGGAAACCGGGCTACGCCGTCGACGTCGTCTTGGCCACGGCCGGCTATCCCGGCGCGCACACCTCCGGCGATGTCATCGAAGGTTTGGAAACGCTTTCGGAGACGGGCTGCATTGCGTTTCATGCCGGCACAAAAGAAGAAGACGGCCATTTTGTCACCGCCGGCGGCCGTGTGCTGAATATCGTCGCTATCGGCGCGACTCTTCCCGAAGCGATTGAGAAAGCCTATGCCGGCGTCGCCCGGATTTCATGGAAGGGAATGCAATATCGAAAGGATATCGCGCAAAAAGGTTTGGCGCATTTGAAATAATATTGTTTTTAGGGAGCCGCGAGAAATTGTTTCGGCATTTTCTCGCGGCTCTTTTTTGTTGTGAACGCTTGACAAGATTTAGGGGGTGGGTTTATTATAGAAAAAAGATTTTTTATAATGAATGGAGGTTGTAGATGGAAAAGGAGATGGCGGTATGTCCGGTTTGCGGGAAGAAATTCCAAAAGAGAATGTCGCGTCAAAAATATTGTTCCACGTCTTGCGGTCGGTATGCCAATAAACATGATGAAACGATCCACGATGAAAAACCGGGCGCTGAAGTAATCCGCACGTTCTGCTGCAAGCGTTGCGGCGAATTGGTGCAGGTGACGGATCCTTTGGATAAAAGGCTTAAATTTTGCTCGCAATATTGCGAAAAACTATTTTGGAAACATCCGGAAAAAGCGGAAGCGATACCGGTGGAGCGTGTATTTGTTTGTCGCGGTTGCGGGAAAACGGTAAAAGTGACGAGCGCTTTTGATCGGCGGCATACGTTTTGTTCTAAGAAGTGCCAGCAAAATTATGTTGCACGGATGAGTGCAAAAGCACATTCCAATCTAGCGCCGGAAGAAGGGGCGAGACGTTGCTTCATATGTAAGGAATGCGGAAAGAAAGTTCAAGTCAAAGAGAAATCGGATCGTAGGCGTCTTTATTGCAGCGTCGAGTGTCGGGATCGGCATATGTTGCAGAAAGCAAAACTTCGCAAAAAAAAGAAATGAAGTTTTGAAATTTTACTTGACCGAAGTTTTTTTAAGGGAGGATAGTCATGGAAACATTTGCACAGGCGCCGGTCGTCGGCAGCCGTCGCGTCGGAAAGGACGCCGCGGGGACGCACGCGAAAGTTTATTTCACGCGTCACATCGATGCGCCGCATTTGATTGCGTTGTACAAACTCATCAATGAAGCGATTTACGGAAAAGTCGCCATCAAGCTTCACACGGGTGAGAAAAACGGGCCGAACATTTTGCCGCGCGATATGGTCCGCGAGTTTCAGGCCGAAGTCCCGGATAGCGCCA
The DNA here is from genome assembly GCA_963634795.1 of Oscillospiraceae bacterium. Classification (GTDB taxonomy): domain Bacteria; phylum Bacillota; class Negativicutes; order Veillonellales; family Dialisteraceae; genus UBA1822. Next base: position 1,030 of record CAVHDO010000121.1, on the reverse strand, counting down.
TCGTCGAGACGAACACCCTCTACGAAGGCGACCGCTACACGACAGAAAAACATCGCGAAGCCATCGCAGTGAACGGCTGGAATTTCTGCCCCGTCGACATCATGGACGAAGAAGGCACCGTTTCTCTTCCCGTGCGCGGCGGGCACCACTTCACTGAAGTTTCCATGGGTGGGCACATCGTGAATTACGACTCGATGATCGTCCTCACCCATTTCAAAGGCCATGCGATGGGCGGCTTCGGCGGCTCGATGAAAAATCTGGCCATCGGCTGCGCGGACGGACGCATCGGCAAGGGGCAAGTGCACGGCGTGGATCCGGGAAACGTCCCCGAAGACTGGGGCACGTGGCCGGCCAAAGAATTGCTCATGGAAAATATGGCCGAATCCGCCAAAGCGACGATTGATTATTTCGGGAAACACATCGTGTATCTCAATGTCCTCCGCCGCATGTCCGTCGATTGCGACTGCGCGGGTCTTTCGGCCGCCGAGCCGACCATCCCCGACATCGGCATTCTGGCTTCCACGGATCTTTTGGCCATCGATCAAGCCAGCGTCGATCTCGTGTATCAGACCGCGTCCAATCAAGATTTGGTGAAACGAATCGAGTCCCGTCACGGTCTCCGTCAACTTTCGTACATGGCGGAGCTGAAGATGGGGAACAATCAATACGAATTGATTGAGATGGAATAAGGAAACGGAAGCGGTGTCGCTGAATTGGTGGCGACACCGCTTCTGTTTTTTGCCTTTCGGTGTGGAATGATGCTGCTTCGTAGCATGCGCCTGACGGCGCCTGTCCTGTGGGGAGCTTCCCCACGGAACTCCTTACAGCTCTTCATTCTCTTTCTTCCCCGGGGAAGAAAGAGAACGAAGCAAGAGAAAGAAGCCGCCGCCAGGGCAAAATTCGCCTCGGCTCATGGGGCGCCGCCGCTCAGCCTTCGAACAGTTAGCAGTTAGCAATGAGCAATTAGCAGTTGGCAGGGCTTTTTCTTGCTTGGCTTTTGAGGCGTTTGTGATTCTTGTTGTATAAAAAA
>CAVHDO010000120.1:2990-5038 GCA_963634795.1 Oscillospiraceae bacterium | reverse complement strand
CCAAATCCCCTGCCAGGCGGGCGGCGATACGCTCTTCCAATGCTTTCGCGTCTTTGACGTCGTAATCGTGCAGGATAATCGGGACACCGTTCGCGTGGCCTTCCGCGTAATAAAATTCGTGGAGATAATTGTAATAAAAAAGTATGCCGCTCCCCTTCTCGCGATTTTCGTACACAGCGATAATGTAGGAGCCGTTCAGCCCTTGAATCGGCGCGTCCGGCGCAATCATCCGACGGTAATCGCCGATGGTTTCCGGCAGCGCCGCGGTAAAATCCCATGTCGTGAACGCGTGACCTTGCACCACGACGCTGACGGGACGCTCCAAGAGATGCCGCCGGACATTTTTTTCAAAAAACGCCGCAAATCGTTTCTGAAATTCCACGAAATCTCCTGTAATCAAATCAATATCCGTCAGCACGAAGAGGCGAAAATCTGTCTTGACCATGTAATCCATCGTCTCTTCGTCGAAAAGAATGCGAATGCGCCAGCCCGTTTCCGCGTCCTCATACGCGTAGGCTTCATAAATCCGCCCCTCTTGGCGGTCCGTCTTCCGTAGCCGGTACGGCCCGACGGCTTCCGGCAAAAGCGCCGCGAAATCTTCGGCGAGAAACGCTTCGCGCCGCTTGGCTCTGTCTTCTTCCAAACTCATTTTTCAAAATCCTCTTTTCAATTCCTCGTAATTTTGCAGGACTTGCTTCACAAATTCGCGCGTCTCGGGAAACGGGATGGCGTCCGCGTCGGCAAAATCTTCCGGCCATTTGTTTTCCGCCACCCACGCGTCCACGTTTCCGTGCCCGGCATTGTACGCCGCCAGCGCCAGCACGCGATTTCCTTTGTACGTATCGAGCAAATACGCCCAATACCAAGCGCCGAGCGGGATATTTTCCTCCGGCTTGCGAAGGTCCGACAACGGCAGGCCGCTCTTTTGGGAAATCCACGCGGCGGTCTCCGGCATGAGCTGCATGAGTCCTTGTGCACCCGTATCGGACACGGCAGTCGGGTCGTAACGGCTTTCCGTCAGCATCACGGCCGTCAATTCTTCTTCGGACAGTTGAAACTTTCGGGCGTTCTCGCGAATCATCGCCACGATTTCGGGCGAGGGATGATACAGGGAAACGGGCGTCGTCAGAAACGGCGCGAACAGGAGAATCCAGGTGCACAAAAGAGCGAGAAGCGCTACAAAAATCGGCAGTCCTTCCCGCCTTTTCCTCGGTCTGTATTCCCGTCTCCGCATAATGCCTCTCTTTCTGCCAACCCATACCCAATGAAATCAATGAAATTTACACGTTCTTCCCCTGTCCGATTTTGGAAAGCGCCGCATCGACTTGGCGATACGTTTCCTCTATCGGGCCGCTGTTGTCAATCACGACATCCGCGTAACCGATTTTCCGCTCCGTCGGCATTTGGTTTCGGATGCGCGCCATCGCCTGCTCCCGCGTCACACTGTCTCTTTGGCAAACGCGCAAAATCTGCATTTCCTTCGGCACGGCGACGACCCACACCGCATTCACGCGCAAATGCCAGCCGATTTCAATCAAAAGCGGCATGTCGAGCACAATTCTCCGATGCCCCGCCGCCTCGGCCGCCAGCATTTCCGCCGCGGCTTTTTGCCACACGAATGGATGAATAATCCCATTCAGCGCCTGCCGTTTCTCCTCATCGGAAAAAACGAGCGCCGCCATTTTTTCTCGGTCAAGCCGTCCATCGGGAAACAGCATGTCTTTCCCGAAAACGCGCCCGATTTCGGAAAGCACCGCGCTCCCCGGCTCCGTCGCCGCCCGCGCAATCCGATCCCCATCGACAATCGGAATGCCGAGGGAGGAAAGATAGCGGGAAACGGTGCTCTTCCCGCACCCAACGCCCCCCGTGAGTCCGATACGAAACATAAATTTTTGTCTCCTTTTTTATGATGAACTTTTGTGCGACATTGGTCGTGAATAGTGAGCAGTGAGTAGTGAGCAATTAGCAGTGCAGGTGTCGCCTACGGCGACGATTTTTTTATAAAAACGCACGAAACGCTTCCGCTTAGCTTTCTTTGAAAGAAGCTT
>CAVHDO010000120.1:0-2242 GCA_963634795.1 Oscillospiraceae bacterium | reverse complement strand
CTCGCGCACGCGTCCGAAAAGCGTCACCGCGTGCCCCGTTTCCCGCGCCTTTTCCACCGTTTCCTTCATAAAATCCCGAATGCCCGGATAGCGCTCGAAATACGCCGCGATGTAGTCCGCCGCCTGCTTCTTGGAAATGCCCAGCTGCCGCGCCAGGCCGAAATCGCTGATGCCGTAAATGATGCCGAAATTCACCGCTTTGGCGTGCGAACGCTGCTCCGCCGTCACGTCCTCGGGCGCGATGCCCAGCACCTCCGCCGCCGTCCGCCGATGAATGTCCTCGCCGCGCCGGAACGACGCCTGCATCCCCGCGTCCCCCGACATATGCGCCATCACGCGCAGCTCCACCTGCGAATAGTCCGCTGACAGGAAACAGTCGTAGCCCGCGCCCGGCACGAAGAGCGCGCGAATTTTCCGCCCCTCCTCCGTCCGCACCGGAATATTTTGCAAATTCGGAGACGAACTCGACAGCCGTCCCGTCGCCGTCGCCGTCTGGTTGAAACTCGTGTGAATCCGCCCCGTTTCCTTGCGGATGAGCTGCGGGAGCGCCTCCAGATACGTCGAGACCAGCTTCGACAGCGAACGATAATCCAGCACTTTTTGCACGACCGGATACTCCGCCGCCAAATTTTCCAAAACATCGGCCGCCGTCGAGTAGCCCGATTTCGTTTTCTTTCCTGCCGGCAGCCCCAATTTTTCAAATAGAATCGTCGCCAGCTGCTTGGGCGAATTCACGTTGAAGGCTTCCCCTGCCTCCGTGTAAATGTCCTTCAGGATGAGACGCTCGCGCCGCTCCATGTCCGAAAGCGTCTCCTGCCAAGCTTCCGCGTTCGTCTGAATCCCCGCCTGCTCCATCGCGGCCAGCACCGGGACGAGCGGCAATTCCGCCGTTTCCAACAGCGTCGTCATACCCTTTTCCGCAAGCACTTCCTGCGCCTTCGGAAACGCGCGATACAGGAAATCCGCTTCCCGTGCCGCTCCATCCTCGCCGAGCCCCTCCGCGCCCGCGTCCACGCCGAAAATCTCCGCCACGACCGAGCGCGAATACGCCGCGTGCACAGGATCCGACAAATACGCCGCGAGCGACAAATCATAAAACGAAATGCCCTCCGTCGGCCAATCCGATTCGTAAATTTTCTTCGAATCAAGCACCACGACCCGCGCCGCCTCTCGGAGCACCCCCGCCGCCTCTTTCGGAAACGAATACGCCGTCTCCCCATCGAAGACAACCGCCGACTCGGCACGATAAAACGGCGCCGTTCCGGATAAATTCGCCGCCAGCGCCACCGTCTTCCCCGCAAAAGAAACGTCTCCTATAAAAGGACGCACCGTGACCGCCGTTTCCTCCGGCTTTATCAATTCGCCATCCTTCGGTGCAAAGCGCGCAAACGCATAAAAATCCGGCAGCAATTTCGAGAAACCGAGGCGCGCAAAAAGAGCCGCCATTTCCCCTGCGTGCGGCGGCAAATTCATCTCCGAAAGCGAAGCCGAAAGCGGGACGTCTCGACGAATCGTCGCCAGCTTCTGCGACAAATACGCCGCGTCCCGACCGGCGCGAATCTTTTCCCCCAGCTTCCCGCCGATCCCGTCCGCCGCCGCGTAAATCCCGTCCAGCGTCCCGTATTCCGCGAGCAACTTCACCGCCGTCTTCTCCCCGATGCCCGCGATGCCCGGGATATTGTCCGACGCATCGCCCGAAAGCGCCTTCATATCCACCACCTGCGCCGGGGTGATGTGATATTTCTCAAAAACCGCCGCCGGCGTCATTTCCGCCATATCCGACGTCCCGTGCTGCGTCAAAAGCACCGTCGTCCGCGCCGACACCAGCTGCAACGCGTCCCGGTCCCCCGTCACGACCGACACCGGGATTTCCCCCTCGTACATCGCCGACAGCGTCCCGATCAAGTCGTCCCCCTCGAAGCCCGCCATCTCGTACTGCGCGATCCCCAGCATCCGCAAGACGTCGCGAATTAGAGGAAACTGCGGCACCAGCTCCGCCGGCGTCTCCTTCCGCGTCCCCTTGTAATCCGCAAACAAATCCATACGAAACGTTTCTTTGCTCTTATCGAAACAAACCGCCGCATACTCCGGCTCCAGCACGCGCCAAGCGCCCAAGAGCATCCGCAAAAAACCGTACACCGCGTTCGTATACACACCATTCTTCGACAGCGCCGGCAAAGCGTAAAACGCGCGATACAAAAGACTGTTCCCATCGACAATCAGCAATCTCCGATTCATACGC
>CAVHDO010000119.1:0-5149 GCA_963634795.1 Oscillospiraceae bacterium | reverse complement strand
GCGAGGCACTCTATCTTCCGGCGCTGCGCGCCACCTTCTTTCAAAAGAAGGCTAATATGTGGCGGCTCCGCCGCATTTGTTTTATAAAAAATCGCGCGAAGCGCCACCGCTTAGCCTTCCTTTTTCTAAGGAAGGCTTGATCGGTGGGCCGGAAGGTAAAATGCGCTGCAGGCGCATAACTTCTTGCAAAAGCGGAGAATCGGATTGGGGCAGAGAAGTCATTCACGTTCTGTACGTTACAGCTGAAATTGTGCCTCTGCGAGGCACTCTATCTTCCGGCGCTGCGCGCCACCTTCTTTCAAAAGAAGGCTAACTCGTGGCGGCTACGCCGCTTTTATTTATAAAAAAATTGCGCGTAGCGCCACCGCTTTCATCTGACGTCTGATGTCTGACCGTCTGACGTCTCCATCCCGCCTGACAAAAAAGCCAAGCACGCCACCCTGTGCACTGTGTACTGTGCACTGTGTACTGTGCACTGTGCACTATCTCCCGCCTGCCGCCAAACCCAAGCGCAAAAAAGCCGCGCCTCTCTTCCCCCTTCCCTCTTCCCTATCACCGAAAAATCTCCCATCTCAAACGCCGCAAAAGCCAAGCAAGAAGCAACTCGGCCAACTGCTAATTGCTAACTGGAACACCCGTTTTCCATCTTGTCAAATTTTTTCATCAAAACGTCAAGAAGAAGGAAAAGCTTGTCAAATATTCCCGGAATTCCGTCAGAATTTTTATCGCGTCGTCATTTTTTCTCGAAAGGAGGCGAAATTCATATACGGAACGAAAGGAGCGGAAACACGAACAAAAGGCGCAAAATCCTAATGATTTGATGCACAAAACAGAAAAAGGCAGGCCTTATAAATTTCGTTTATAAGGTGCCTAAAAAACTCTTAATAATACAAGAAATGAGGTCTCTTGAAAACGTGATTTTCGCCCCTTTCGAGCGGACAATCTTTTTTGGCGTATTTGAAATTTATCTTATCGGTGCGAAATTTTTCGTTTCCAAAGAAAATAAAGAAGGAATTTTTGTCAGAAGTAAAACAGATAGAATGATGAGTGTGATATGTAACCTCTATATGTTGTGAATTTTTATTTTTACCCTCATTTGCATTCCGTAAATTTTTCGGTATAATCGGATTGTGAACGGTTACGAATGCAGTTCGAACAGGATTCTCTCGACGTTCCCGACGGTTGTTGATATATTTTACCTGGGCAACAATTTGGGGAGCGAAGAGGGAGCCGGGAGCTCCTGCGGGCGTGACGGTCACCGGCGCGGTCGAAATCTGGTCTTCAATCACTTCGGCCGCGACGGATTGAAGAAATCCTGCGGCAGCTGACGCAGGCCACCGAAGCCAAACAAGGCCGAGGTTTCCGAGGATCCAAAAGGTACACGCCTTCCGATCCCATAATAAAACCCCGAATTCAAAGCTTTCTGCGGAAAGCGACTGACGAGGCGGAGCTTATGCGACGGTCGGTCGGGTACCCAAATCTCGGAAACGGAGGCGGCGGGCGGCGAATGTTTCAGCAAGTTTTACCAAGTTTTACCCGGCGGTTTCCAAGACCGGGCTCCGATCCCAAAGGCGCACGCCTTCCGATCCCATGATAAAGTCCCGAATTCACAGCTCTCTTCGGGGAGCGACTGACGAGGCGGAGCTTATGCGACGGTTGGCCGGGCGCCGTATTCGGAGCCGAATTTCGGAAACCGGCCCACAATCAAATATTCCGCCAACCGCGGAGGCACGCGCGAAGGAAATAAAGTTTCCTGTGGATCAAAAAAAAATGCCCCGCGATGACCCCGGAGAAAGTGTACCCTTTTGGAAGTTTCCGGAGCTTTCGGAAGGCGCCTTTCCCGAGTTACCAACAAAAAAGCCGAGAAGAGAGATGGTGCTGTCGACTTCGTGATTGCCGTCGTGATCTCGACACTCCATTCCCCTCTCAGTGCTTTTATACTGTAATCGATATTTTTTTCTTAGTCAATACACAATTGTTACAAGCCCAATCGAAGGGATTGGCAGAAATAGGATAAATATGAGTAAAATTTTGAAACTCACGTTTAATACGAAAGATAACAACACGATGGATCTTTCGTTGGATATCCCGGCGGCGGATTTGACGGAGGAAATCGTCAGGGAAAAAGCAGCGGTGATTATCCCCATCCTGCAAACGCGCGCGGGTATCGAAGTGGTGTCTCTCAAGTCGGCGGCCTATATCGAAACGACGGCCACGACGATTCTCTGAGGAGGTTTATCATGGCAAATAAAGTATTGTCCGGAAGCCGCCTGCAGCTGGTTTTCGCGAATGAAACCGGCACGGGCGCGAATGCGACGAAGTCGATGAGTATTTCCCGAATCCGCACGGATGCGACGACGGATCAGTATTACAACGCGGCGCTCGCGCTGGGGGATCTGTGTTCGCTCCCGCTCCAAAGTGTGCGGATGATTGATACGAGTGCGCTGACGGATTGAGGCGCCGGGTGTCGCAACGCTGAAGCGTTCCGATAAAAATTCCCGCTCTCTTTATGGAGGGCGGGATTTTTTTGCGCTTTTCAGCGCGGGGGTAGAAATAAAAATGCGCGGAGCGCGTTCCTGTCAGCCTTCTTCGGGAGGCGACCTTCCGGTGGACGGTTGTCTGTGACCCGAAGGGCCGGATGATGGACGGCAGTATGTGAAATAGTAGTTTTTCAGCAGGAGCGCGCCAAAGGCGCATATAATTAAATACGGCGGAGCCGCTACCGGTTTAGCCTTCCTTATCGGAGGAAGGTGGCTCGAAGGGCCGGATGATGGGACGCCGAAGGCGCATATAAAAATGTCGCGAAGCGACACCGCTGAAATCTGATGTCTGACGTCTGATTATCTGATGTCTTTGTCACTGATGTGACGCTGTACGGTGCTATCAATCATGTACGATGCTTTCGTACGGAACTCCTTACAGCACTTCATTCTCTTTCTTCCCCGGGGAAGAAAGAGAACGAAGCAAGAGAAAGAAGCCGCCGCCAGGGCAAAATTCGCCTCGGCTCATGGGGCGCCGCCGCTCAGCCTTCGAACAGTTAGCAGTTAGCAATGAGCAATTAGCAGTTGGCAGGGCTTTTTCTTGCTTGGCTTTTGAGGCGTTTGTGATTCTTGTTGTATAAAAAAATGCGCGAAGCGCGTACCTGCACTGCTAACTGCTCACTACTCACTGCTAACTTTTATTGACGCGGCACCGGCGAATTTTGCACAGGCGGGTCCCCTTACAGCGACCGCGCCGAGGAAGTCATTAAAAAGCGATGTCGTCAGGCGGGGTGGAGACGTCAGACGGTCAGACATCAGACGTCAGATTTTAGGGGTACGCGCGCTACGCACGATTTTTTATAAAAACCAAATGCACGTAGCGCCACCGATTAGCCTTCTTCGGGAAGAAGGTGGCGCGAATGCGCCGGATGATGGACGACTCTATGTGAAGATAAAGCAAAGAAACACTCCGCTGAAAAGTTTTCATCTGCTGTGAAAAATAACGCTAAAAAATTTTCCGCTACTAAACTTTTTTCTAACATACGTTGACCATCACCCGGCCTAACGGCCACTGAAAACCGTCCACTGGACGCTTTTCTCCTGAAGAGGGCTAATATGTGGCGCCTTTCGGCGCATTTTTTATAAAAATTGCGCAAAGCGCCACCGCTTTTAAGCTCCAAGCTCCCAGCTCACCGCACAATCGCGTTTCACTTACAAAAAAGGTCGTGTGCTCGCGGCCTATGTGTCCATTTGTTATTCTACTCTTTCACAAATCCCGACTAACTCCGAAATATAGCCTATTACTTCCCGTGGGCTATCAAGCTCTCCTGAATGGACTCCATCCAACACCTTCTTGCGTTGTTCGTCCGTGTCTAAATAGCAAAGTGCCCCATCGGCAAAATCCGGATCGTCCCACATTTTTGTCAATTCTTTGTGCAGCTCTTTTTCGTACATGATGCCCTCTACAAAAAAAACATATTAACGGCTTTCTGCTCCCTTTGTTTTTTTACCTTGCGTCCCTCTTACAACTCTACCAAAAAACTCTTCCCCCAATGGTTCGCCGCGCTCAAAATCATACGGACTCCATTCCAACCCGTATTTTTGCTCAAGTGCCGCACGAAGTTCATCATCTGACAGCTTTCTTGCTTCCTCTCTGGTTATTTCCGTGTAGTTTTTCATTTTCTCCTCCTATACATTTTCTACCACTCAAGTATTATACCAATTTCCGCACCGCCAAAAAAGCCCAAATAAAAAAAGCGCGTAGCGCGCACCGCTTAGCCTTCCTTTTTCTAAGGAAGGTGGCCCGGAGGGCCGGAAGGTAAAATGCGCCGCAAGGCGCATAACTTCTTGCGAAAGCGGAGAATCGGATTGGGGCAGAGAAGTCATTCACGTTCTGTACGTTACAGCTGAAATTGTGCCTCTGCGAGGCACTCTATCTTCCGGCGCTACGCGCCACCTTCTTTCAAAAGAAGGCTAATATGTGGCGGCTGCGCCGCATTTTTTTATAAAAATCGCGCGTAGCGCGCACTGCTCAAGCCTTCTTCGGGAGGCAACCTTCCGGTGGACGGTCGCCAGTGGCGCGAATGCGCCGGACGATGGACGACTCTATGTGAAAATACAGCAAAGAACAATCTGTCGAAAATTTTTCAGCTGCCGTGAGACATAACGCTAAAAAATTTCTACTGCTATGCTTTTTTCTCACATACAGCGACCATCACCCGGCCTATCGGCCACCCTCTTCCTGAAGAGGGCTAATCGGAACGCGCTTCGCGCATTTTTTTATGCGCCTTCGGCGTCCCATCACCCAGCGCTTCGCGCCACCCTCCTCCAATAAGGAGGGCTTAATTTGTGGCGGCCTGTGGCCGCATTTGTTTTATAAAAATCGCGCGTAGCGCCACCACTTTCCGCTCCCAGCTCCCGGCTCCAAGCTCCAGGCTCCCGGCTATCTCCCGCCTGCCACAAAATCCAAGCAAGAAAAAGCCCCGCCTCCCTTCCCTCTTCCCTATCACCGAAAAACCATCACCACAAACGCCGCCAAAAGCCCAGCAAGAAAAAACCCGGGCCAACTTCTCACTACTCACTGCTAATTGCTAACTGTTCCACCTCCGTCACCCGCTCCGCATACGGGACATTTTCCGCCTCAAACATCTTCGCCGCGCGTTTCCCGA
>CAVHDO010000118.1:0-5211 GCA_963634795.1 Oscillospiraceae bacterium | reverse complement strand
AGTTTTCAAAGAACCAAGCGCCGCTTGGTGCGGCGTAGAGTATCTTATCACGGGCGAAGATGTTTGTCAAATACTTTTTTGAAATTTTTTTGAAAAAGTTTTCCTATTCACGCAGTTTCATTCTCCGCCTTTTTGTATGAATCATGTGTGGCGCTTCCCCACAGAACTCCTTACAGCACTTCATTTCCTTTCTTTCCCGGGAAAGAAAGGAAACGAAGCAAAGGAAAGAAACCGCCGCCAGGGCAAAATTCGCCGCCGCTCAGGGGCGCCGCCGCTTGGCCTTGCCAATGCTAACGTCACCGATACGCGAAACTTTTACTTCAAGACGCATTCTTACCACGCAAGGCCACGAGACGCGTCGGCGCCCCTCGGCGCTCTGCTTTTTCGGAAATAACGGCGCGGGCCTCGGCGAATTTTGCACAGGCGGGCCTCCTTACGCCGGACTTTGCAATCCAATAACAAGCCAAATCGAAAACAGCGAGACATAAGAAGCTTAAAGCCGAGAGCTTGGAACTTTTAAGAGGAAACGCTTCGCGCATTTTTTATAAAAATCATCGCCGCAGGCGATACCGCTTTCGTCTGATGTCTGACATCTGACCGTCTGCCGTCTCAATCTTGCCTGACAAAAAAGCCAAGCACCCGCTCCCGGCTCGCTGCTCACAGCTCCCGGCTAACAGCTTCATTTGCAACGCGCTCCGGCCGAAATCAACACAATAAAAGACCCTCCGGCTTCCAAAACGATAGGAAGGGAGGGTCTTGGGACTATTCCGCCTTTGGGCGGAGTAGGGGGAAAACCATTTTCGGCAGAACCGAGGTTTCTCCTCTGTTTCTTTTCTGTTTCCTATAATGTGCCCGGATTAATTTTCATCCATGGCTTTGACTTCGGGCATGGATCCCAAATCTTCTCCGGTCTTTTCATAGTGGAGGAAGATTTTAAGCTCGTGCGCCACGACGCCGGAGAGGGCGAGAAGGGCAATCAAGTTCGGGATGGCCATGAGTCCGTTCAGAATATCGGAGAGTGTCCAGATGACATCGAGGTTCATGAGGCCACCGGCGAATGTCATGGCGACGAAGATGATGCGATACGGGACGATGGCTTTGACGCCGAAGAGATACACGGCGCAACGTTCTCCGTAATAATTCCATCCGAGGATGGTGGTGAAAGCAAAGAGGACGAGGCCGGCGGTGAGCATGTAGCTGCCGAACGCGGGATACACGGAAGTGAAGGCCGCATTCGTGAGGGCCGCGCCGTTGAGGCCGGTATCCCAGACGCCGGTGACGACGATGGTGAGGCCGGTCAGGGTGCAGATGATAATGGTATCGATGAAGGTACCGGTCATGGAAACGAGACCCTGCTCAGCCGGCCAACGGGTCTTGGCTGCCGCAGCGACAATCGGCGCGGAGCCGAGGCCGGATTCATTGGAGAAGAGGCCGCGGGCGATACCGCTTTGCATCGCCATCATGACGCTGGCGCCGAGGAAACCGCCGGTCGCCGCGGTCGGTGTGAAAGCGTGCTCAAGCACGAGAGCAATCGCGCCGGGAATCTGATCGGCGCAAACGAGAAGGACGGCGCCGGTGCAGAGGAGATAAATCACAGCCATGGCCGGCACGATGGTGCTGGAAGCCGCGGCAATGGATTGAATCCCGCCGAAGATGATCGCGGTGACGAGGACGAAGATGATGCCCGACGTCCAGACCGGATCGATATTGAACGTAATATTGACGACTTCGACGATGGAGTTGACCTGGGTGGTATTCCCGATCCCGAAGATGGCGGCAAAGACGCCGAAGCCCGCAAAGAGTGTGCCGAGCCAAGTCCATTTTTCGCCCATACCGTTTTTGATGTAGAACATCGGGCCGCCGGCGATATTTCCTTTTTTATCGACTTCGCGATACTTGACGGCGAGGCACCCTTCGGCGAATTTCGTGGCCATGCCGAAGAAGGCGGCCATCCACATCCAGAAGAGGGCGCCCGGGCCGCCGGCGTGAATCGCGGTCGCGACGCCGACGATATTTCCCGTACCGACGGTCGCGGCCAGAGCGGTACAAAGCGATTTGAAGCTGGAAACGTCCCCGGCATCCTGATTTTTGCCGGTGGAGAAAATCAGCTTGAACGCGAGCGGCAAGCGGATGATCTGCAGCAGTCCCAGACGCAGCGTGAGGAAAATCCCCGTGCCGACCAGGAGCACCAACAGCGGCGGCCCCCAGACGATGCTGTCAACCGAATTCAAAAAATCTGCCATTTTTCTTTCCCCCTTGAATAAAAAACGCCCCGCAGGGCACTTTGCAGTGCTCCTCCGGAGCCGAATGGACGTAAGGCGAGCCAGGGAAATCCGTTTTTCGATTTCCGTTTGGAGAAACATGACTCTGTCCTTTTGCCTGAGAGACCGGGCTGAATACGAAACCGCCCTTGCACCTTCGGCACCCGCTTGCGCGAGCTTCTCCAGAGGATCGTGTATCTTTACACGCACTGTGAAATTGATGAGCATAGTGTACCGCCATTTTTCCCATGCGTCAAAATGAAAAAATCGATACACGCCATAGTTTGAAACTATATAACATGCTATATATTAAATCTAAAGCATATCTGAAATGCAACAGACTGCCGAAAAATGAGCTCGGAGCCGGGAGCCGGGAACGAGTGCTTTGCTTTGGGCCTCTTTGGGAGATTGAGACGTCAGACGGTCAGACATCAGACATCAGACATCAGACGTCAGATGATTGCTCAGCTTTTTGCGCCACGCGTGAGATAGCAGTGAGCTTGGAGCCCGGATCCGGGAGCGAAGAGCGGTATCGCCTCTCGGCGATGATTTTTATAAAAATTGCGCGAAGCGCTTCCGCTTTCGTCTGACGTCTGATCGTCTGATGTCTGACGTCTCCGTCGCGCCTGTCGAAAAAGCCGAGCACGCCAACCTGTGCACTGTGTACTATGCACTGTACACTTTCCCAGACGTCTCCATCCCGCCTGCCCAAAAAGGAAAGCAAGAAACAGCCACGCCAACTGCTAATTGCTAATTGCTAATTGCTAATTGCTAATTGCTAACTGTTTCCCCTCTTATCCACATCCGACACTATCCACAAAAAATTTCCCATCCCGCCAAGAAAAATATATACATAATGACAGCTTTTTCACAAAGTTATTCACTTTTTGTGTATAACTTTATTTCTCTCTTGCGTCTCTATGTCTTTTGCGCTATAATGGCCATATCTTAATTTTATGGCGGGATGTATTCCCGCGTGGATGATGCATCCGGGAGAAGGCCTCGGCCTGCCGAAGGAGTCACACTCTCAGGCGTTTCCGAAAAGAAACGGGTACCGGTTGCGGACACAACTCTGGAGAGTCTCACGCACAGTGAGCGCCGAAGGGGCACGGACATTCGTCTCAATCTCTCAGGCAAAAGGACAGAGAATTTCAGCGAATTCTTTTTGAATGGCGCAAATTTTTCCGGTCTCCAGAGTACCAGTCTTATGGGAACCACTGATTCAATCGCAAAATCAGATAATGATTGAATCGGCGCTTCCCTTGGAGACCGGTATTTTTTTTGCGCCGCAAGGCAGAAAGGAAACGCTCATGGATTTGGAATTACTCAATGCGATTGACAGTTTTATTTGGGGGCCGCCGCTCTTGGTGCTCCTCGTCGGCACGGGAATTTTGCTCACGATTCGCCTGAACCTTTTGCAAGTGACGAAATTGCCGCGCGCGCTGCATCTCATTTTCTCCGCCAAAAACGACGGACACGGCGACATCAACAGTTTCAAAGCGCTCTGCACGGCACTCGCCGCGACCGTCGGCACAGGAAATATCGTCGGCGTCGCGACGGCAGTGGCCGCGGGCGGTCCGGGCGCCATTTTCTGGATGTGGATGGCCGCCTTCTTCGGCATGGCGACCAAATACGCCGAAGGGCTTTTGGCCGTGAAATATCGTCAAAAAGACGCCAAAGGAAATATTTCCGGCGGCCCAATGTACTACATCAAAAACGGGATGGGCGAAAAATGGAAACCGCTCGGCACCTTCTTTGCCATTGCCGGCGTCCTCGTCGCCTTCTTCGGCATCGGGACCTTCGCGCAGGTGAATTCCATCGTGGAAATCACGAAAATCACGACCGGCCTCGATCCCATCTACACCTCGCTCATTCTGACCGTCTTCGTCGCGGCCGTCACGATCGGCGGCTTGCAATCGATTGCCTCCGTCGCCGAAAAAATCGTGCCGGGCATGGCCGTTATTTATTTCGTTGTCACCGTGCTCATTCTCGTCACCTTTGCCGATCAAGTGCCGGGCGCCGTCTGCCTCATCTTGGAAACGGCATTCACCGGGACAGCGGCGACAGGCGGTTTCCTCGGTGCGACCGTCATGATGGCCATGAGAAACGGCGTCGCGCGCGGTGTTTTCTCAAATGAATCCGGTCTCGGCTCGGCTCCGATTGCGGCCGCCGCGGCCAAAACAAAATGGCCGGCGGAGCAGGGACTCATTTCCATGACAGGGACCTTCATCGATACCATCATCATCTGCACCCTGACCGGTCTCACCCTCGTCGTCACCGGCGAATGGTCGAGCGGTCTCAACGGCGCGGCGCTCACGAATGCGGCCTTCACCGACGCCTTCCCGACGGTCGGCAGCTATCTCCTCATGATTTCCCTCATTCTCTTCGCATTCACCACGATTCTCGGCTGGAATTACTACGGCGAACGCTGCGCAGAATACCTCGGCGGCATCAAAGTCATCCTGCCGTACCGCCTCCTCTTCATCTGCCTCGTCGCGGCCGGCGGTTTCCTGAAATTGGAAGCCATCTGGGTCCTGGCCGATATCGTGAACGCCCTGATGGCGATCCCGAACCTCATCGCCCTCGTCGCCCTCTCCGGCGTCGTCGTCAGCGAGACGAAATTGTATATGAAACATTTGGAGGAAACAGAGAAATAAAAAAACGCGCGTTCACGCGATTCTTTCCGCAGAAACAAGGTGGCCTTACGGCTGCCTTTTTCTATTGGAAACTTTGGAGAATTCCGCTTCGCGGAATGCGGCGTGCGCCGCAGCTCATCTTCGGAGCGTTTCTTTTTTGCACCTTTCGGTGCAGATGATTTTGCTTCGCAAAATGCGCCTGACGGCGCGTGTCATTTTTCGTGCTTTCGTACGGTACTCCTTACAGCTCTTCATTTCCTTTTCTTTCCCGGGAAAGAAAGGAAACGAAGCAAAGGAAAGAAACCGCCGCCAGG
>CAVHDO010000117.1:0-5232 GCA_963634795.1 Oscillospiraceae bacterium | reverse complement strand
CTGGTGACCTTATCCTTACCAAGGATACGCTCTACCGACTGAGCTATATCAGCATTGGTTGCGGGGGCAGGACTTGAACCTGCGGCCTTCGGGTTATGAGCCCGACGAGCTACCAACTGCTCCACCCCGCGACAATGGTGGACGGAGTAGGATTCGAACCTACGAAGCCATCGGCGGCAGATTTACAGTCTGCTCCCTTTAACCACTCGGGAATCCGTCCATACTGGAGCCGGCAATAGGACTCGAACCTACGACCTACTGATTACAAATCAGTTGCTCTACCAACTGAGCTATGCCGGCAAGCGACGAAAGCTATTGTATCCCATTCGCCTCGCCTTGTCAACAAGCTTTTGATATTTACGGTCGTCTGACCCCATTGCACGAGGCCATTATACCAGCTTGAAAGTTTTTTGTCTATAGAGGAAACGTAAGACAGTGAGCAGTGAGCAATAAGCAGTGAGCAGTTATGAAAGCGGAAGCGCTTCGCGCATTTTTATAAAAATCCGCGCGAAGCGCGTACCTGCACTGCTCACTGCTCACTACTCACTGCTCACTGCTCACTTTTCTACCATCCGCTCCCGGCTCCAGGCTCACAGCTCCCGGCTATCTCGCGCCTGACAAAAAAATCAAGCAAGATCTGACATCTGATGTCTGACCGTCTGACGTCTTGCCTGACGAAAAATGTAAGCAAAAAACAAAGCCCACTCACTCATGAATCGTCGATTCTTCGCTTCTGACCGTGAGTTCCGGCGTGTCCGCTTCCACGTCTCGATTCAGGACTTTTTTGGCGCCTTTCAGAAATTTCGGGCGGGCAATCAGGACGATGCGGCCGCAGCCTCGGCATTTTACGCGCATATCGCTGCCGAGCTGCATGACTTCCCATTCCTGCGAACCGCAAGGATGCGGTTTCTTCATTTGCACGACGTCGCCGATTTTGAATTGAATGAATTTCATCGGATTCACCCTTTCTTATCCTTAAATTTTTATTTTATTCCGTTCTCCGCTTCTTCCGCCATCTTGGCCAATTTTTGGAAACGGTGCGCCAGACCGGATTTGGAAATGCCGCTGATTTCCGAAAGTTCCGCCAAAGTTTCGTAAGGATTTTCTTCGCGGAGGAGCATCGTTTCCAAAATGGATTCGGGAATTTTCTGCGGGTCGTAGGCGGCGCGCACGGCTCGGATTTGCGCCATTTGCCGCTCCCTGGCCGCCAAAGATTTCTTCTCGTTGGCCATGTCGCAATTCGTCTGGCGATTCACTTTGTTGCGGACGTCTTTGGTCACGCGCACGGTCTCAAATTCCATGTAGCATTGCACGGCGCCGATAATTTGCAGGAAACGGGCGACGGAATCGCCTTCTTTCACATACACGATGTAGCCGCTTTTTCTGTCCGTCTGTTTGGGCTGCAAGCGAAAGGTTTTCATCATGCCCATGATATCTTCGGCGAAACGCTGAGACTGCGTCACCAATTCCAGATGGTAATCCCCTTGCGGCCGATTGATGGTACCGCCGCCCAGAAACGCACCGGCCAGATACGCGCGGCGCATTTCCTGCGTATGGCAAAATGTCTCATCTTCGGAAAATCCCATGGGGCAGAATTCGATGCCTTGGAGAAATTTCGTCCCCGCGGCGCCGGGCGGCACCATGACTTGATAGACATTTTTCTTGCGAAGTTTCCGCCCCTGTCGCACCATGACGGACGGCGTCAGACCGAAATCTTTTTTCATCACTTGCAGGACACGGCGCGCCACGGCATTATTCGCCGTCGAAAATTCCACGCCCCACGCGCCGCTGCCTCCGGTCACGGCCGATCCGCTCATCCGCAGGAGCGCCAAAAGCTCGGCGGCTCGCTCTTCTTTCGTTTCCCGCAAGAGGCGCGCGAGCTCGCTTTTCACTGTTTCCGTAAACGACATCAGGCTCCCCTTTCGAGATAGGCTTCCAAAACTTCCGGAGAAATTTTGGCATTCAGGACATTTTTGAGACGAATGAGCTCGGCGGCCAGCACCGCGGAATCATGCACGGCGCCTTTCGTTTCGCCCAAAAGCGGCGCGGGGATGACTTGGATGCCCATCGCGCGAATCCGCTCGGTATCAAGGGAAACGGGCTCCGCGCCCACTGCCCGATAGCGCGCAAGCGTTTCCGCAAAAGGCGTTTCCGTATTGACCAAAACAAAATCAATGATGCCCTCTCCCACATGGCGAATCAACGCTTCCAGATGATCGCCGACCGTGAAACCGTCCGTTTCTCCCGGTTGCGTCATGACATTGCAAATATAAATGCAGGGCGCTTTCGTTTCCCGCAACGCTTCGGCGATTTCCGGCACCAGCAGATTCGGCAGGACGCTCGTGTAAAGGCTTCCCGGACCCAAGACGACAAGGTCGGCGTCCAAAATGGCTTTCGCCGCATCGGGCTCGCCCGTCACCGTCTCCGGAATGGTGGAAACTTTGCAAATTTTGGCCGGATATTCAACCATTTCCGTCTCTCCCGCCACGATGCGTCCGTCTTCCATGAGCGCGCAAAGCGTCACGCGCTCCGTCGTCGCCGGAATGACGCGGCCGCGGATATTCAAAATTTTGCTCGCCGCCAGCAGGCCGTTTTCCGTGCTGCCGAATTCGTCAATCAGCGCCGCGATGAATAAGTTTCCGAGACTATGTCCCGAGAGTTCGCCTTTTCCGCCGAAGCGATACTGGAAGGATTCTTCCAAGAGAGATTCTTTGTCTGCCAGCGCCACGAGACAATTTCGCAAATCGCCCGGCGCGATGATGCCCATTTCGTCGCGCAACCGCCCGGACGAACCGCCGTCATCGGCCACGGTCACAATCGCCGTCAAATTGGACGATTTCATTTTAAGCCCGCGCAGCAGATTCGACAGGCCGTGCCCGCCGCCGATGGCCGTAATCCGCGGACCGCGAGCGAGGAGGACGCGCGAAAGCATCTGCTCGGACGCATTCGTCGACTCCGGGCTCAGAAGCGCGAGAAACCGTTTCCCGAGGCGCCGCAGCGAATAGAAAATGCAGGCGAGTCCCAGCACGACAAAGACGCCTCCCGCCAGCGCCGGAAAGAACAGATTGTACCGCCCGGTGAATTCGTAAATAAGCCGGAAGACCCATTCTTCCACGATCCCGACGAAGCGGTAATTCAAAAGGAGCGTCGCGCCGAATCCGCACAGCAAAATCCCGACGGAAAAGAGCAGCATCCACCGCTTGATGCAAAGGCCGGGATACAGCCATCGCCACCAATTTCTCATTGTGCCTCCCCGTCTCTCTCCACGTGATTTCTATGCAAATCGCGATGCTCCACATTGACCTGGCCGTGCGTTTCGCGAAGATGCGCGCCCAATTTCTCCGTCACAAAGACCGAACGATGCAGCCCGCCCGTGCAGCCCACGGCAATCGTGAATTGACTTTTCCCGACTTTGGCAAATTCCGCGGCCGAAAAATCGATGAAATTATACAAATGCGAAAGGAAATTTTGCGTCACGGGCGCTTCTTCCATGTACGTCGCCACTTCCGGCGTCCGCCCGGACCAATGCTTGAATTTCTTGATGTAAAACGGATTCGGCAGAAAACGCACGTCGATGACCGCGTCCGCATCGCGCGGAATCCCGTATTTGTAGCCGAAAGAAAAGACATTGATGCCCATTTCCGGCGCTTCCGAACGCCAATGGAAACGGTCTTCCAAAATGGACAGCAAATGATCGGCGCGCGTGGCCGTCGTGTCAATGACAATATCGGCGCATTCGCGAATCGGCGCCAAAATCCGACGCTCTTCCTCGATGCCTTCTTCCACCCGACGATCCGGGGCGAGCGGATGCCGACGGCGCGACTCCGAATAGCGCCGCACGAGGACATCGTCGCTCGCTTCCAAAAAAATCACGTGGTGCGGAATGCATTGCGCCGTCAAATCCTCCAAAGCCTGCGGCAGCGCTTCGAAGAACGAACCCCCGCGCACATCCGTCACGACGGCGACCCGGCGCATCCCGGAACCGGCCGCGCGGCACAACTCCGCAAATTTGGAAATCAATGCGGGCGGCAAATTATCGACGCAACAAAAGCCGATGTCCTCCAATCGCCGAAGGAGAGACGTTTTTCCCGCGCCGCTCATGCCCGTCACGATGGCGAAACGGAAACCGTCGCCGTTTTCATTCTCCGAGTACATATTTGGCCACCGCCTTTGCCACACCGTCCTCATTGTTCGAGGCCGTCTCAAACCGCGCCGCTGCCTTCGCCTCCGCCGTCGCATTGGCCACCGCAAAGCTCCAAGGCGTCAAAGACAGCATGGAAACGTCATTCTGCGCGTTTCCGAATGTCATGGTATGCTCCAAAGAAATGCCCCATTTTTCGCACAGACGGGAGAGCGCCCGGCCCTTCGTCGCGCCTTTGGCATTGAATTCCAAGAAAAACGGCGTCGACTTCGCATGACCGGCTCTTTCGGAAAAAGTCGGGAGCAGCATCCTTTCCGCCTCCGCCATGCGCGCCGGATCGTCCTCGAAAATCAAAATTTTGATCGGCTCGCCCGGCAGTTTCCAAAAATCTTCGCCGCGGACGTGCGCCCGGACGCCGCAGGACTTTTCGTATTTCTCCGTTTTCTCGCAATAATACGGCACATACAGCGTGTCATTCACATAGTATTGCACGTAGAAACCGCCCTCATGCGCCGCTTCCAAAATCTCGGACGCCAGCGGCAGCGGCACCGTTTCCTCCGCCAAAATCTCGCCCGATTCGCACCGCGCCACCATGGAGCCCGTGTACACGATCATCGGCACATCGCCGACGCCAATCGCCCGCCCCCACGGCCGCGCCGCGCAGAACATCCGCCCCGTCGCCACGACCAGCCGCACGCCCCGCACTTTCGCTCTTTGCAGGACGTCTTTCGTGTAATCGGACACGGACACGTCATGCGCAAGCAGCGTATCGTCCAAATCCATCGCAATCAGCTGAATTTCGTTTTCCATCATTACCTCTAGAATCAGATTATGAAAAAATGGTTTTCTTCTTTTTCATCTCTTCCATATAAATCATACAGGAAGTTTTCCCACAGAACTCCTTACCGCACTTCATTTCTTTCCCGGGCAAGAAACCGCCGCCGGGGCAAGACAATTAGCAGTTAGCAGTTAGCAATTAAAAGTTGGCCAAGCTTTTTCTTACTTGGGATTTGAGGCGCTTGTGGTTTTCGAAATATAAAAAATTGCGCGAAGCGCGTACCTGCACTGCTAACTTCTCACTACTCACTGCT
>CAVHDO010000116.1:0-5277 GCA_963634795.1 Oscillospiraceae bacterium | reverse complement strand
TCCACATCGCAGAAGAGCGCGATTTTTTTCTTCATATCATCGGAAATTTCCTTTTCCGTCCGGCACACGATGATGTCCGGCTGGATACCGATGCCGCGCAGCTCCTTCACGCTGTGCTGCGTCGGTTTCGTCTTGAGCTCGCCGGCGGCGGAAATATACGGGATGAGCGTCACATGAATGTAGAGCACGTCGTTTTTATTCGGCACGTCTTTGCGGACTTGGCGGATCGCTTCCAGAAACGGCTGCGATTCGATATCGCCCACCGTGCCGCCGATTTCCGTGATTACGATGTCCGCATTGTCCTCACGCCCCACGCGCAGCACCCGATTTTTGATTTCATTCGTAATATGCGGGATGACCTGAATCGTCGAGCCGAGATACTCGCCCTTGCGCTCCTTATTGATGACCGCTTGGTAAATTTTCCCCGTCGTCACATTCGACGCCTTCGACAGATTCATATCAATGAAACGCTCGTAATGTCCCAGATCGAGATCCGTTTCCGCGCCGTCGTCCGTCACAAAGACTTCGCCGTGCTGGTACGGACTCATCGTGCCGGGATCGATATTGATGTACGGATCGAATTTCTGAATCGTCACCCGGTAGCCGCGATTCTTCAAAAGACGCCCCAAGGAAGCCGCCGTAATGCCTTTCCCCAAAGAAGAAACCACACCGCCCGTCACAAAAATGTACTTGCTCATAAAAGCCTCCTCACATATGCTCCGGCGCCGACACGCCCAAAATCGTCATCGCATGCACCAAGACCGATTGCACCGCCAAAATCAAAGCCAAACGCGCCTGCGCCACAGCCGCGTCTTCGCCCAAAATCCGGCATTCCCGATAAAAACGATGGAACAGACCCGCCAATTCATACGCATACCGCGCGATCCGATGCGGCGCCCGCTCCTTCGCCGCCTGCGCGATGAGCTCGTGATACCCTTCCATTTTCTTGATGAGATCCAGCTCGCACTCCTCGGACAGCTTCGTGAAATCCGTTTCCGAAATCCCCTTCCAAGAAACGCCCGCCTCCCGCGCTTGCGAGAGCAGACTCACGATGCGCGCATTCGCGTACTGGATGTAATACACCGGATTTTCCGACGATTCCTTCTTCGCCAGATCGATGTCAAATTCCATCTGGCTGTCCAGCGTCCGCGATGTGAAGAAATATCGCGCCGCGTCGCGCCCGACCTCCTCCAAGAGCTCCGAAAGCGTCACCGCCTGCCCCGTCCGCTTCGACATCTTCACCGCCTCGCCGCCGCGAAGCAGCGTCACCATCTGCAGCAAATCCACTTTGAAACAGTCGGGATCGTAGCCCAAAAATTTCATCGCCGTCTTGAGACGCACAATGTATCCGTGATGATCCGCGCCCCAGATATCCACCAGCGTCTTGAAACCGCGCTCAAATTTATCCTTCGCATACGCGATATCCGAACAGAAATACGTCGGCTCCCCATTCGCCCGAATCACCACGCGATCCTTGTCGTCGCCGTTCTCCGTCGTCTTGAGCCACCAAGCGCCGCCCTCCTCGTACAGTTTCCCGTCCTTTTTCAAAACGGAGAGCGCCTCGTCCACCTTCTCCGGATACAGCGTCCGCTCGCTGAACCAACGGTCAAACGTCACGCCGAAATCTTCCAAATCCTTTTTGAGACCGGCCAATTTCTCCGAAAGCGCCACATCCTTGAAAGCCTCGATGCGCTCCGCCTCCGTCATGGACAAATATTTCTCACCGTCCCGATCCACGATATGCTGCGCCGTTTCCACGATATCCGCCCCGTGATACCCGTCGGCCGGCACCTCGGCGTCCCGTCCCAACAGCTGCAAATACCGCGCATTCACCGACTCCGCCAAATGCAAAATCTGGCTCCCCGCGTCATTGATATAGTACTCCGACGCCACGTGGTAGCCCGCCGCCCGGTACAGCCGCACCATCGAGTCCCCGTACGCCGCCCCGCGCGCGTGCCCGATATGGAGCTTTCCCGTCGGATTCGCCGACACATACTCCACCAAGACCGTATCCTCCGGCCGCTTTGGCAAATCCCCGTACGCCGCGCCCGCTTCCAGAATTTTCACCAGCTCCGCGTACACCGTTTCCTTCGTCAAATAGAAATTGATGAAACCGGCACCCGCGATCTCCGTTTTGGAAACGAGAGGCGACGAGATTTCCGCCGTCAATATTTCCGCAATCTGACGCGGCGCCTTGTGCGCCACCTTCGCCCATTGCATCGCCGCATTCGACGAAAAATCGCCAAACTCCTTCTTCGGCGGCACCTCCAGCCGTTGCGGCGCCGGATACTCGCCCTCCGGCAATTTCCCCGCCGCGACCGCCGCTGCCCGCGCCTCCTCGATCACACGCTGCAACTCTTCCTTAATGTCCATGAAACCCCGCATCCTCCCCAACTTCGATCAATAGCTCATTCTCATGACGAAACAGCCCCTCGGCCTCCATCGTATACAAAATCCGAAGACGCCCCGCGCAGCCGGCCATTTCCTGCTCCAGCCGATGCGTTTTCGCGCGCAAAAAAATCGTCCCCACATCCGTCCGATACGCACTCTCGCACATTTGATTTTCCGCAAACGAAAGCCGCTGAGACACCGCGCCCGTCCGCACCAATTTCACTTCGCGCTCTGAAAGAAACAGCGTCGTCCGCGTCCCCGAAAGCCCGGATCCCTCCGGCTCCTCATACGTCAAAAACATCGCATCGCCGCGCACGCCAAAATCCCCGCGTGCCTCGTAAGACAGACAAACCCATTCGCCCGCCTCATCCCGCTGCCGGCAGGAAACGCGAATCCACACCGATTTCCCCTGCAATTCGCCTCCGAAAGATCATTTTTCAAGAAATCATAAAATTCAAGTTTATTATACCATATGAGGCGCCTATCGCGGGTGATGAAAATATAATTTCGAGAGATGGGGGATGAGAGGCGTGGCTTATTTTGTGCTTTGCTTTTGCGGCGTTTGGCATGAAAAAGTTTCTGCTGACAGAGATGAGAGGCAAAGCTTGATTCGTGCTCCGCTTTTGTGGCAGGCAGGATTAAGACGTCCGGGAAAGTGCACAGTGCACAGTACACAGTGCATAGGTTGACGTGCTCAGCTTTTTCGTCAGACAGGATGGAGACATCAGACAATCAGACGTCAGACATCAGATGACGTGTTCGGTTTTTTCTGTCAGGCGCGAGATAGTTATTAGCTTTTGGCTGTTAGCTATTAGATAAAAGCGGATGCGCTTCGCGCGAATTATTATAAATGCGGCCAAAGGCCGCCACAAGTTAGCCCTCTTCTGGAAGAGGGTGGCCGTTAGGCCGGGTGATGGACAACTCTATGTGAGAAAAAAGCTTAGTCCAGAAAGCCGCCACTTATTAGCCCTCTTCAGGAGAAAAGCGTCCGGTGGACAGTTTTCAGTGGCGCGAAGCGCCGGGTGATGGGACGCCGAAGGCGCATATAAAAAATGTCGCGAAGCGACACCGCTAAAATCTGATGTCTGACGTCTGACCGTCTGACGTCTCTACCTCGCCAGACGATACCGCTTTCTGCTCCAAGTTATCTCGGGCATGACGCCCAAAGCTCGGCACAGTCTGACGTCTGACCATCTGATGTCTGACGTCTCTATCTTGCCTGCCACAAAATCCATACAAGAAAAAGCTCGGCCAACTGCTCACTGCTAACTGCTCACTGCTAACTTTTTTACTCCCGGCTATCTCGCGCCTGACAAAAAAACACAGCACACTGTGTACTGTGTACTGTGTACTGCGTTCTTTCCGCAAGGAATGAAACATAACCCCATTTCTCCGCGTCACAACTCTTTGATGAAGAAACGATCCATCGTCGTGTGGAAAATGAAATCCGGCTTCGGAATTTCCTCGTAATGAAACTTTTGGTACAACCCGATGGCCGCCGTGAGATTCGAATGCGTTTCCAGATACAACCGCGAAAATCCCGCCGCCTTCGCTCCCGCTTCCGCCGTTTCCAAAAGCCGCTGCCCGAGCCCGCGCCCCTTCGCCGCCTCCGTCAGATACAATTTCTGCAACTCCGCACAATCTTCCAGACTCTCAAACTTCGCAAATCCCACGCCGCCCAGAATCCCCGCGGCCGCGTCTTCCGCGATGAAATACCCGCGCAACGCCGGCTCCGCCAAATAAAAACGGCTCAAATGCGAAAGCTCCGGATCGAAATACGCCGTCCCCGGAATGTCCAAATGAAATTTCTCCAAATTCGCCCGAATGATCGCCGCCATCCGCGCATCGTCAGCGCCCCGTATCCCCCGTATCGTCTCCATGTTCGTGCCTCCTTTTTTTATATGGAAGCATTATAACATGAGAGGCCAAGCTTGGTTCGTGCTTGGCTTTGGCGGCAGGCAGGATGAAGACGTCTGGGAAGAAAGTACACAGTGCACAGGAATTGGCATGCTCAGCTTTTTTGTCAGGCAAGATTGAGACGTCAGACATCAGATGACGCGCTTCGCTTTTATGTCAGGCGCGAGATAGCCTGGAGCGACGAGCCGGGAGCCGGGAGCATGAAAGCGGTGTCGCTTCGCGACATTTTTATATTGCGCCTTCGGCGTCCCATCACCCCGCCTTCGGCCACTGGCAACCGTCCACCGGAAGGTTGCCTCCGATAAGGAGGGCTTAACACGTAGCGGCCTCCGGCCGCATTTTTATAAAAAATCATCGCCGCAGGCGATACCTCTTTCATCTGACGTCTGACCATCTGATGTCTGACGTCTTTTCCTCAAACGCCGCCAAAGGAAAGCAGGAAACAGCCGCGCCTCTCTTCCCTCTTCCCTATCAGCAGAAAATTTTCATCTCAAACGCCGCAAAAGGGAAGCAGAAAAAGCCGCGCACTCCATCCTGTGCACTATGCACCGTGCACTGCCCTTTTCACCCCTCCACGCCCGGGAAACTTTTGACAAAACGAATCGTGATATCCGGGAAACTCTCCACGAATTGGATTTTGAAATCCTCCCCGTGCTCCACAAATTGCCATTCCCCGATCTCGCTCGGAAAATGCGTCACCTTCTTCACGCGCAAATCGGGAAACGAACGCACCACTTTCACGCGGATATCCGGGAAATGCTCCACCACTTTCACGCGCCCGGCGAGGCGAATCCCATTGAAATATCCGTCCGCCGTCACATTTCCCTGCGCGGACACAGTGAAAGAGGCGAGAAGGAAGGTGAGAAGAAACATCAATATCTTTTTCATCGGAAACCTCCTTGATGGAGAAAGTGCACCATGCGAAAAATGCACAGTACACAGTGCACAGGTTGGCGTGCTCGGCTTTTT
>CAVHDO010000115.1:0-5366 GCA_963634795.1 Oscillospiraceae bacterium | reverse complement strand
CAGCCGCCACCGTCTCCGCCGAAGACATCCTCGTCCAAAGCGGCCTGTCCCTCCCAAAGCTTACGATGCTGCTCCTGTCACTCGCGATGAAAGGCTTTATCGTAGAAGCAGGTCCGGGGCTGTATGCGGCGGCAAAAGTGGGGAAAGGCAGTTAGCAATTAGCAGTTAGCAGTTAGTAGTTGGCGTGGCTGTTTCTTTCTTTTCTTTTGCGGCGTTTGAGATGAAGACGTCAGATGGTCAGACATCAGACGTCAGACTTTAGCGGTGTCGCCTTACGGCGACGATTTTTTATTGCGCCTTTGGCGCCCCATTATTTGCCTCCTTCGGAGGCACTGACAACCGTCCACCGGCAGGTCGTCTCCTGAGAAGGGCTTAATTTGTGGCGGCCTCCGGCCGCATTTTATAAAAAATCGTCGCGGAGCGACACCGATTAAAAGCTCCCGGCTCTCGGCTATCTCGCGCCTGACTCAAAAAGTTTGGCACGTCATCTGACGTCTGACGTCTGATTTCTGACGTCTCCGTCTTGTCTGCCGCAAAAGCAAAGCAAGTATAAAGTGTTGCTTCTCATCTCTGTCAGCAGAAAAGTTTCCATTTTAAACGCCGCCAAAGGGAAGCAAGAATCAGCCAAGCTCCTCATCTCTCATCTCTATCAGCAGAAAGTGTCTTAAGACAAACGCCGCCAAAGAAGAGCAGGAAAAAATTTGGCCTCTCTTCCCTCTTCCCTATCACCGGAAAAAATTTTCACCACAACGCCGCAAAAGGAAAAAAGACACAAGCCATGCCTCTCTTCCCTTTTTTCTTGACAATCTCAGTCTAAATGTTGTATCGTTTCTATACTATGTAAAAATAAAAAAAGAGCGAGTCGTGCTTCTTTGTTTTTGCTACGAAATGAGGAATAAAAATTGTCTATCAAAAGAACGATTGAGATGAGCCGGCCTCCTCGTCGGGTGCAGAAAGCGGAATCTTCGAAGATTTCTTTTAAGCGGACGCCGAATCCGGCCGGGAAGTGTCTGGTGGTCGTGGAGTCTCCCGCGAAGGCGAAGACGATTCAGAAGATTTTGGGCGCGGGCTACGAGGTGCGGGCTTCGATGGGGCACGTGCGGGATTTGCCGCAGAGGACGCTGGGCGTCGATGTGAACGATCATTTCTTGCCGAATTATGTCCCGTCGGTGGGTCGGGAGAAGCTCATCGGGGAGTTGCAAAAGGAAGCGAATCGTGCGAGTCGCGTGCTGCTTGCGACGGACCCCGACCGCGAAGGGGAAGCGATTTCTTGGCATTTGTCGCAGCTTCTCGATGTCGATCCGAAGGACAATGTGCGGATTGCGTTTCATGAAATCACGAAACCGGCCATTTTGGAGGCGGTGAAGCATCCGGTGCCGATTGACGAGCACAAAGCCGATGCGCAGCAGGCGCGGCGCGTGCTGGATCGGCTGGTGGGTTACAAATTGTCGCCCTGGCTTTGGAAATATGTGTTTCGCGGACTGTCGGCGGGGCGCGTGCAGTCTGTCGTCGTGCGGCTGATTTGCGAACGAGAAAAGGAAATCCAGGCGTTCAATGCGGAAGAATATTGGACGGTGGACGCCATCTACGAGGGCGAGGCGAAGACGTCTTTCAAGGCGCGGCTGTCTCAAATCGCGGGCGTCGAGGCGAAAATCGGAAACGCCCAAGAAGCCGAGGCGGCCAAGCAGGGATTGGCCGGGAAGACGGCCACGGTGCTGTCCGTGACGAAGCAGAAGAAAGCGCGCAAGGCCAAGCCGCCTTTCACGACGTCGACCATGCAGCAGGAAGCGGTGAATAAATTGTCGTTTGGTTCGAAACGGACGATGATGCTCGCGCAGCAGCTGTATGAAGGGGTGGAGCTCGGCGATTTCGGCCATGTCGGGCTCATCACGTATATGCGTACCGATTCCACGCGTATTTCCGATGAAATGATTAAGCAGGTGCGGCCGTACATCGCCGATAAATACGGGGAAGAGTATTTGCCGGAGAAACCGAATGTGTACGCCGCCGCCAAGGATGCGCAGGACGCGCACGAGGCCATCCGCCCCACGGATTTGCGTTTCGATCCGCACACTTTGGAGAAATGGCTTAGCCGCGATTTGCTGCGCCTGTACACTTTGATTTGGAATCGATTCCTGGCGAGCCAAATGGTGCCGGAATCGACGGAAAATACGACGGCGGTTTTGCAATGCGGCGATTACACGCTCCGCGCGAATGGGATGCGGATTCTTTTCGACGGTTTCACCATTCTGCGGACGGAGAAGGAGCGCGCGAAGGAAGGCGAGCGGGAAAATATCCTGCCTAAGCTGGAGAAGGGGGATGTCGTCAAAAATTTGGACGTCCTGCCGGAGCAGCATTTCACGGCGCCGCCGCCGCGCTACACGGAAGCGTCTCTCATCAAAACGCTCGAAGAAAAGGGCATCGGCCGTCCGTCCACGTATGCGCCGATTTTGGATACGATTCAGACGCGGCGCTACGTCACGAAAGACGGGAAACAATTCATTCCGACAGAGACGGGCATGACCGTTTCCGAACTTTTGGAAAAATATTTTGAAAATATCGTGGACGTCGGCTTTACGGCAGATATGGAAACGAAGCTGGACAAAATCGAGGAAGGGAAAGACTCGTACGAGAATGTCATGCGGGATTTTTACGGCGAATTTTCCAAAGAATTGTCGGCGGCCGATAAGCAAGCGGCCAAAGAGAAGAAGGAAAATGTCGAAGTTTCCGATGTCATTTGCGAAAAATGCGGCGCGCACATGGTCGTGAAGATGAGCCGGTACGGGAAATTTTTGGCCTGCCCGAATTATCCGACCTGCAGCAATACGAAACCGCTCGGCGATTCTCATTTCGAAGTGTCCGACACGCCGTGCCCGATTTGCGGAAAAATGATGACCATCCAGAGCGGGCCGTATGGGCGGTATCTGTATTGCCGCGATTGCAAAAAGAGCCAGTCCTTCTTCCGCAACACCGGGGTGACGTGTCCGGTGTGCCACAAGGGGACGTTCTTGGAGCGTCGCTCGAAGCGGGGCCGCATTTTCTACGGCTGTAGCGAGTATCCGAATTGCAAGAATGCGCTGTGGAATGAGCCGACGAATGAGAAATGTCCCGTCTGCGGCGCGATCATGGTGAAAAAGACGTCGAAGACGGGGCAGGAGACGCTGTATTGTTCCAATCCGGATTGCGAAAATGCACCGAAGCGTCGTCCGCGCAAGACGAAGACCGAGAAGGAATAAGGAAATAGTTTTTATGGAAACAATCACGGTCATCGGAGCGGGCTTGGCGGGGAGCGAGGCCGCTTGGCAGCTGGCGGAAATGGGATTTCCCGTGCGGCTTGTCGAAATGCGCCCGGCAGAAACGACGCCCGCGCATCGGACGGCGTATTTTGCGGAGCTCGTTTGCAGCAATTCGCTTCGTGCGGCGGCGCTGACGAATGCCGTCGGCCTTTTGAAAGAGGAAATGCGGATGCTGGGCTCGCTCATCATGCGCGAGGCGGATCGACACAGTGTGCCGGCAGGCGGAGCACTGGCGGTCGACCGGATGGGATATGCGAAAGCCGTGACGGACGCCGTTTCCTCTCATCCGAAGATTCAAATCGTGACGGAGCGCGTGGAGGAAATTCCGAAGGAGGGCATCGTCATTGTCGCGACGGGGCCTTTGACGGACGGCGCGCTGGCCGCCGACATCGAAAAGCTTTGCGGCGGAGAAGGATTGCATTTCTACGATGCCGCGGCGCCCATCGTGACGGAAGAATCACTGGACAAGGGC
This sequence comes from Oscillospiraceae bacterium, assembly GCA_963634795.1. GTDB lineage: Bacteria > Bacillota > Negativicutes > Veillonellales > Dialisteraceae > UBA1822. The sequence goes on along the minus strand of CAVHDO010000115.1, from coordinate 1,598 downwards.
GTGATTTACCGCGCGTCGCGCTACGGAAAGGGCGAGGCCGCCTATCTGAATTGCCCGATGAACGAAGCGGAGTACAAAGCGTTTCAAAAAGCGCTCGCCACGGCGGAAGCGGCGGAGGTGCACGGTTTTGAGGACAAAAAAGTTTTCGAAGCGTGCATGCCCATCGAGGTCATGGCACGGCGCGGGGAAGACACGATGCGTTTCGGGCCGCTGAAACCGGTGGGGCTGCCCGATCCGCGGACGGGCGAGGATCCCTATGCCGTCGTGCAGCTGCGGCAGGACAATGCGGAAGGGACGCTTTACAATCTCGTCGGCTTTCAGACGCATCTCAAATGGGGCGAGCAGCGCCGCGTCTTCGGCATGATTCCGGGACTTTCGCACGCGGAATTTATCCGTTACGGCGTCATGCACCGCAATACGTACATCGATTCGCCGCGGCTGTTGGAGCCGACAATGGAAATGCGGACGCGGAAAGGTTTATTCTTCGCCGGGCAAATGACAGGCGTCGAAGGCTATGTGGAATCGGCGGCCTCCGGCATCGTGTCGGCCCACTCGGCAGCGGCGCGCGCGCTCGGAAAAGAACCGACGGCCTTCCCCGCGGTCACGGCGCTCGGCGCGCTCACGCATTACATTTCCCGCTACGAAGGAAACAATTTCCAGCCGATGAATGTGAATTTCGGTCTCTTCCCGCCGCTCGAAGGCCGCGTCCCGAAGAAGGAGAAAAATGAGAAACTGGCGGCGCGGGCGATAGCAGCGATGAGGGAGTTCGTGGTTAGTGGCCGTTGACCGCATTACAAAATTGAATGGGATAAACGGATAAGGAGGAAGTATGCGAGCGGTGGTGCAGCGGTGCACGGGGTGCACGGTGTATTCGGATGACGTGGAAACAGGGCGGATCGGCGCGGGGCTGGTCGTGCTTTTGGGCGTCAAAAAAGGGGATACGGCAGAAGACGCGGCGTATATCGCCGATAAAATTTTGCATTTGCGCATTTTTGAAGATGACGAGGACAAACTCAATCTTTCCGTCGAGGACAAACAGGGCGAGCTCATGATTGTCTCCCAATTCACTTTGTACGGCGACGCCAGACGAGGCAGAAGACCGAGTTTCTTCGAAGCGGCGCCGCCGGATATCGCCGACGCCCTCTACCAAGAAGTCGTCCGTCTCTGCGAAGCAAGCGGCCTTCGCACAGAAACGGGAAAATTCAGAACGCATATGCGAGTGGCGCTGGAAAACGACGGCCCGGTGACGATTTTGCTCGACAGCGAGAAGGCGTTTTAGTGTCATGCAGATGGGGAAAGTTTTTTGTCAGGCGGGGGAAACAGTTAGCAATTAGTAGTGAGCAGTGAGCAGTGCAGGTACGCGCGAAAGAGCCTGGAGCGGTGAGCCTGGAGCATGGAGCTTTCAAGCAGAAGCGCTTCGCGCGATTTTTATAAAAATTCGCCGTAGGTGCACCACTTTTTCTCTCGGTTCCGAGTTATTGGCTGTTCCTGCTGTAAGGAGGCCCGCCTGTGCAAAATTCGCCGAGGCCCGCGCCGTTATTTTCGGAAAAGCAGAGCGCCGAGGGGCGCCGACGCGTCTCGTGGCCTTGCGTGGTAAG
>CAVHDO010000114.1:0-5371 GCA_963634795.1 Oscillospiraceae bacterium | reverse complement strand
TGCTTCGTTCTCTTTCTTCCCCGGGGAAGAAAGAGAATGAAGTGCTGTAAGGAGTACCGTACGAAAAAATTGTATATGAAATCTCCGCAAGGAGCTCCACAGGGAAAGCATCCCGCATGATTCTCATAAAAAAGTTGCGAGAAAATGCAGACTCATTTTTTCACAAAAACAACTCTTCCAATTTATGCGCGACAGCGTCTTCCTCATTTGTCAGCGGCAGGATTTCTTTGGCCGCGGCGACAGCGGCCGGTTCTGCATTGGCGACGGCGAAGGAGAGACCCGTCGCGGTCAGCATTGAGACGTCGTTTTCCGTGTTTCCGAAAGAGACCATTTCGGAGAAATCAATGTTCCATTTGGCGCCGAGGCGGGCGAGGGCGGCCGCTTTGGAGACGCCGCGTTTGTGGATGTCGAGGAAAATGTCGCCGGGGAAGACCATTTCTGTCTGGTCTCCGTATCGCGGCTCCAGATAGGCGCGGATTTGCTCGCGCTTTTCCGGCGACGGCTCCACGATGATGAGGCGTGTCGGATTTTTTGTCGGATGATAAAATTTTTCGCCGATCAGTTGCGCGGGTTTAGCGCGGAAACGGCGGCAGAGAATTTCCAGCGGCGTTTCCTTTTCAATGTAAATTTCGTCGTCGATGTATGACTGCATCACCCAGCCGTGCGCGCGTCCTTCCGCCAAGATTGCGCGCGCCATTTCGAGCGAGAGGCCGTCTTGCCACAGAATTTGCCCCGAGTCGCTCATGCCGCACCACGCGCCCGTGTAGCAGATGACGGGCATATCCGGCAGGCCCAAGAGTTCCACTTTCGTCCGCGCCGAGTCGAACATCCGTCCCGTCGCCGCCACGATGCGGATGCCCCGCTCCGCCACGCGCCCGATGATTTCTTTTGTGTACGCCGAGACCGTCATGTCGTCCCGCAGGAGCGTCCCGTCCAAATCGATGACCACCAATCGTATCGCCATAATGAATCCTCCGATTTACAATCCCCGTTTCATTCATTATAATGGAAGCGTTTTTCTTTTGCACGGGATTTTTATAAAGGAAATTTTCTTAAAGGATTTTTTATGAAATATCGTTTTTTGCTCCTGCTCGCCTCGCTGATTTGGGGGCTAGCGTTTACGGCGCAATCCGTCGCCATGGACGACATCGGTCCCTTGACCTTTGCCGCTTCCCGTTGTTTTATCGGAGCCGCGGCACTGCTTCCCGTCATCGCTTTCGTGAAAGAAGAGCCGCCGCCGAGACGTGCGACCTTTCCTGAATGGATCGCCATCGGTATTGCCGGGATTTTATTTTGCTCCGGCACCGTCCTGCAGCAGATTGGCATTCAGTACACGACCGTCGCGAAGGCGAGCTTCATCACCGCGATTTACATTTTGCTCGTCCCGTTCTTCGGGCTTTTTCTCGGGCACACACTGCGGCTTTATCATGCCGTCGGCGCGCTGCTCGCCATGACGGGCGTGTATTTCCTGTCCGTCACGGAGAGCGTGTCCGTCAATCCGGGAGACATTCTCATCGGCCTCTGCGCCGTCGGATTTTCGTTTCACATTCTCTTCATGGATTACGCCACCGCCCGCTACTCGCCGCTGCGCCTGTCCTGCGGACAATTTATCGTCTGCGGCGTCATCAGCCTCGTGGGCGCGCTCCTTTGGGAAACGACGTCTTGGGATGCTCTTTGCGCCGCGGCCGTCCCGATTCTTTACGTCGGCATTTTTTCGACCGGCGTCGCTTTCACGCTCCAAAATGTCGGTCAGCGCCATTTGCCGCCGACGGAATGCTCCATGATTCTCTCGATGGAAATGGTTTTCGGCGCGCTCGGCGGATTTTTGTTTCTGGGAGAAACGCTCACATTCCGCGAGCTCATCGGTGTCATTTTTATGGCGGCCGGCGTATTTCTTTCGCAAATTCCGAGCCGTCCAATTTGGAACGGAAAGGAATTGGCTAAATAAAACGCCTATCTTAATTCCTTCTTAGTCTTAAATATCCTACCATAGTTATCTAAACCATCAATCGCATAAAACCATAAAATCAAAATTCGCATATATCTACACTATCTGATATAAGAAGTTGCAATAAAAATTTCTAGCAATAGAGGCAGAAAGAACTTCATTTACAATCCGAAATTATTCGCGTTAAATAAGACTCTTTATTCCGTAAAGCCTCGATTTTATAACCTCCTCGTTTCCCCTATACATACTTTCTATGCTATAATAAAAAACAGAAAGGATGGTTTTCTCCATGAACTCAACCCTGAAAAAAATCTGCATCGGAGTCATCGGCGCTGTCATACTGGCGGTAGCATTTTATTTCTTTTACTGGACTAAAACGCCCACCTATTCTGTCGGACTAATCAAAGAAGCCTATGAAACCCACGATGTTGTCAAATTTGAGAAACACGTAGATCTGGACAGTGTCCTCAATCATTTCTTTGATGATGCGATTGTTGCGGAAGGCCAAATCACCGGGCAGAACCTCACCCCCAATCCGTTTGCAGCCGGCTTTATTCAGATGCTAAAGCCCACCATTGTGGACGCCATGAAAACCGGAATCATGAACGCTGTCAAAGGAGAAAAAGGCGACAATCAATCGGCGCAATCTTCGACCAACGAACAAATCAACAAGACGATTGAATCCCGTTTTGATACGAAAGATGTCGCATTCCGTGATATTTCCGTTTTGGATAAGGAAAACAACATCGCCACCGTTGCCCTGAAATTCCACAGCGATAAAGCTGATAAAGACTATGAAATCCATGCAAAAATGTACAAATTAGACGACGGCACATGGTGTCTCAAAGAGTTCTCAAACGCCACAGAGCTCTTAGTTCAAATGAGCCAAGACGGATTGTATCACGCAAAATAACTTTCACCAACAAAAGCAAAAATGGTGCGGTCAAATAAAACCGCACCATTTTTTTGCTGTCCTTCCTCCAAGAAATTCGTCTAAGCAATCAAATAACGCCAAATGAGTATACAGTCACGACGCGATACGTCGGATTATTTTTATCTGATTCTGGGTCAATAATCCCATAAAATGTTATTTTCTCATACCCATCATCCGTCGTATAAAAATAAGGTCTTCTGATTGTCGGATCCGTATAATGCCACGGTTTCAAAAAGCGTGCACGCGGATAAACCTGTAATAAATTCTTCTGTATCTTTGAACCCACTTCATCTATAACACTCCGACTTTTAGATTCGAGAGACCAACCGAAGAAATATACCACTTCTCTTTTGTGTTCTATAGTAACATCCACTTTTTCCAATACTTTCTGCCCGCTAATTTCGTACTCTCGTTCATAAAAATCTGTGGTGTAAAGTGAATCTCTGCCAACAGTTTGCTTCACTTTTTTCCATCCCGGAACATGACTCCAATTGGCTTTATAATCTGCCGCCGGCATACCGGAATACAAAGTGTAAAATCCTTTGTAATGACCGATATCATTAGCCAACGTATCTGCTGTCGGCGCAGCCAAACCGGTGCATGTGCATGTCAATGCAATCAATCCTGTTACAACTACTGTTTTCAATGAAAATTCCATAGCCATACCTCCTGTTCCAAAATACACTTTCATAATACCACAGATACGATACTCATTCAAAATTTATCTTCTTCCATTACCGCTAAAACTATACTCAGATATAAAAATACCGACCTCCCTCCGCCAGATTTCCATCTGACAATGGGAGGTCGATACACATCCCCTCCGACCATTCCTTTTTCTTTGCAAATTTTATTTAACGCCCGCGATTTCGCCGGCCATCACTTCCGCCGTTTCCCCAAGCGCTTCCTCCACGGACGGATGCGGACGAATAATATCCGACAATTCTTCGGCCGTCATGCCTTTGGAAATGGCGAGCGTCGCCTCGCTCATGAGATTGGCGGCGTCGGCGCATTGAAATTCGGCGCCCAAAATTTTCCCTTCCGGCGACGCGATGATTTTGATGTAACCCGCGACGCCTTCGATGAGACTTTTCGCGTTGCCGCCCATCATCGTGCGCGCGATTTTGACGGGAATACCTTTCGCCTTCGCTTCGTCTTCGGACAGACCGACAGCTGCGATTTCCGGTTTCGTATACACGACGGCCGGCACGAGGCTGAGATCGATATCACACGTGCGCCCGGCGATATCGGCGGCAACGACTTTCCCCTGCGCTTCGGCCATATGCGCCAGCTGGGGCGTCCCGGCGACGACATCGCCGATGGCATACACATGCGGCACGCTCGTCCGTCCCTTTTCATCCACAACGAGGCGCCCGCGTTCGGTTTCAAAAGAAAACGGCGTCAGTCCCTCGATACTCGCCCGCCGTCCCGTCGCAATCAGCACCGCGTCGGCGCGGATTTCCTTTTCTGCACCGGACAGCGTGTAGCAGACGCAAAGTTCCTCTCCGTCCTTCGCAATTTCGGAAACGGCGGCCTTCGCGACGACCTGAATGCCCTTCTTGCGGAAATCCGCCGCCAAATGCCGCGCGAGATCCGTGTCCATCGGCGGCAGAATCCGATCCATCGCCTCGACGACCGTCACTTCCGCGCCGAGCGCCCGATACACTTCGGCAAATTCCGCGCCAATCACGCCGCCGCCGATGATAACGAGCCGATTCACTTCCGGGAGCTCGGACAAAATCGTGTCACTCGTGTGGCATCCGGGCAAATCCACGCCGGGAATCGGCGGCACGGACGGCACGGAACCGGTCGCAAGCACGATATTTTTCGTTTCCAATTCGACTTCCGCGCCTTCGGTCGTGACCGTCACGACACCCTCGCGCGCGACGCGCCCCACGCCGTGATACACCTCCACTTTTTTCTGTTTCAGCATCTTCTCAATCCCGGCCCGAAGCGTCGTGATGACCTCTTCGGTGCGCGTACGCAACGCCGGAAAATCGGGCGAAACGGAGGAAACGGAAATCCCGAACTTCGCCCCGTTTCTCAAAGATTCGAGCAAATCCGCCGTATGAAGCAGCGTTTTCGTCGGAATGCATCCGCAATTCAGACAAGTCCCGCCCAGAAACTCTTTCTCGACGAGTGCGACGGACAGCCCATACTGCGCCGCCCGCAACGCACAAGTATACCCACCGGGACCGGCGCCGATAATGACAAGGTCGTACATATTTCTTTCCTTTCTGTAATGAAATGCAGAATTGAGATTTGAGAGGCATAACTGATTTCTTTTTTGCTTTGAGGCCTTTGAAACAAAAACTTTTTGGTGATAGAGATGAGGAAAAGGGCAGAATTGAGGTTTGAGGGGCATACCCAATTTCCTTTTGGCTTTGAAGCGTTTGAAATAAAAAACTTTCTGCTGATAGAGTTGAGGGAAAGCGGTGTCGCTTCGCGACATTTTTTATTGCGCCTTCGGCGACCCATCATCCGGCGCT
>CAVHDO010000113.1:0-5383 GCA_963634795.1 Oscillospiraceae bacterium | reverse complement strand
TACACCGTTTCCTCATCCGTGCCGACCAGTTTCACCGTACCGGCGGCGACGGCTTCGGGGCGTTCTGTCGTGTCGCGCAGGACGAGGACGGGCTTTCCGAGGCTGGGGGCTTCTTCCTGGATGCCGCCCGAATCGGTCAGGACGATGGCCGAGCGCGCCATGAGATTCGTAAATTCTTCGTACTCCATCGGTTCGACGAGGTGGACGGAGGGATGCCCTTCGAGCTCTTCGGCGACGGCTTCGCGCACGAGGGGATTCAGATGGACGGGAAATACAATTTCCGTATCCGGCACGGTGTCGACGAGACGGCGCAGGGCGCGATAGACGTGGTGCATGGGACCGCCGAGATTTTCACGGCGATGCGTCGTGACGAGAATGATGCGTTTGTGTTTCTCCAGTGCTTCGATTTCTTTGTCCGCGAAGGAATAATTTTCTTTCACCGTCGCCAAAAGCGCATCGATGACGGTATTTCCCGTCACATAAATTCTGTCCGGATTTTTGTGCTCCGCGAGAAGATTTTGGCGCGCGGTCTCCGTCGGTGCGAAATGATAATCGGCCAAGACGCCCGTCAGCTGCCGATTCGCTTCTTCGGGGTAGGGAGAGAAGAGGTTTCCGGTGCGAAGGCCCGCTTCCACGTGACCGACGGGAATTTGCGCGTAAAATGCCGCGAGCGCCGCCGTGAATGTCGTCGTCGTATCGCCGTGCACGAGGACGAGATCCGGTTTCTCCTTTTCAAAGACTTCGCGAAGACCGTGAAGCACGCGTTCGGTGATGTCGTAGAGCGTCTGCCCCTTAGCCATGATGTCCAAATCGTAATCGGCGACGAGGCCGAAAAGATTCATGACTTGATCGAGCATTTCCCGGTGCTGCGCCGTGATGCAAATCTTCGTCACGACTTCCGGATGTTTCTGCAATTCTTTGACGACGGGCGCCATTTTGATGGCCTCCGGGCGCGTCCCGAAGACAGTCATGATATTCACGGATATTTCCTCCTTTTCGGCACGAAAAAAGGGTGCCGTCATTTTCCTTCCGACAGAACGCCCAATTTATGCGCCCACAGCAGGAAAACGGCCAGCACCGCCAAAATCACAAAGAGTCCCACAAATAAATTCAAATGAATGATAATCAACGCCGCCGCGCAGAAAAAAGCCGTCAATGCGTACATGATGAGCACGACTTCTTTCTGGTTGAGTCCCAGCGCCAAAAGCCGATGATGCAAATGGCGTTTGTCCGGCGAAAAAACGGGCACGCCCGCCTGTTTCCGGCGCGCAATCGCCATGAACGTGTCCATAATCGGCACGAGGAGCGCGATAAGCGGCACAATCAGCACGACGACTGTCGCCGTTTTCATCTGTCCCATGACCGCCACGCCGGCGATGAGATAGCCCAAGAGCATCGAGCCCGTGTCGCCCATGAAAATTTTCGCGGGGTTGAAATTGTATTGCAAAAACGCGAGCGCCGAGCCCGCCATCGCGACCATGGCCGCCGCGCAAATCCATTGTCCCATTTGAAACGAAAGAAACGAAATCGCAATCGAAGCAATCGCCGCGATGCCCGCTGCCAGCCCGTCCAGCCCGTCGATCAGATTCACCGTATTCACAAAGCCGATGATCCAGAAAATCGTGAGCGGCACGGAAATCCACGCCGGCAAATAGAAATAGCCCAGCATCGGCAGTTGAAACCAATCGACACGAATCCCAAAACCCACGACGAAAATGGCCGCCGCAATGATTTGTCCCAAAAGTTTCACCTTCGGCGGGAGCGAAAAACGATCGTCCAGAATGCCGACGACAATCAAAAATGTCGCCCCGGCACAAAGCCCGCGCATCCCCGGATCGTCGAAACCGACCGTCGCCGCAATCGAAAGAATGAACCCGGCATAAATCGCGAGTCCCCCGAGACGCGGCACGAGCCCATGATGGACTTTCCGCGCATCCGGCCGATCGACGGCTCCAATCCGCACCGCCAATTTTTTCACAAGCGGCGTCAAGAGAAACGTAACAATAAAAGCCGCCATGAATGTATAGGCATAAGCAAACAAAACAAATCCTCCGAAATCGAAAAACGGCACGCCAAAAGAAACGACGTTTTTCTGTCGCTGTTATTCTATCATATTATGAGAGAAAGAGAAAATCACCGCTGTCTGCCGATGGCATAAAGTGCACAGTACACAGTACACAGTGTGCTCTGCTTTTTTGTCAGACGGGGCAGAGACGTCAGATGTCAGACAATCAGACGTCAGATTTTAGCGGTGGCGCTTCGCGCGATTTTTTTAAATGCGGCCGGAGGCCGCTACTTCACAAGCCTCCTTTTGAAAGACAACCTTCCGGCGGACGGTTGCCTATGGCGCATAACGTCGGAAAACAGAGTACCTCGCGGAGGCACAATTTCTGCTGTAACGTGTAGCATGAAAATAAAATTTCCGGCAGAACAGATACAACGGCTCAATTCATTTCTTTGCTTTTACAAGAAATTATGCGCCTTACGGCGCATTTTACCTTCCGGCCCTCCGGGCCACCTTCCTTAGAAAAAGGAAGGCTAACATGTACGCGCTCCGCGCGATTTTATAAAAAATCATCGCCGAAGGCGATACCGCTAAAATCTGATGTCTGACGTCTGACCGTCTGACGTCTCCATTCTGCCTAACAAAAAAGCAAAGCACGCCAACCTGTGCACTGTGTACTGTGCACTGTGTACTTTCCCTTACTTCCCCAATCCCTCAAAATACGCTTCCAGCGCAGGAGCGAGCGCTGCATTGGCCGGGAGGCCGGGCGCGAGCGACAGGAAACGGAGGCTGTAATCTTCGTCCGTCAAGAGGGGCGCTTCGCAGGGGAAGACAGCCCAGACTTCTTTGACGGGGCGGATATTTCTTAAAGAATCCGTTTCCGACAAATCGCGGTAAAATTTCGTATTCATATCGCGATACGCATTGAATTGCGAGCGGAGCCGCGCGCTGACGGTCTCGTCCTGCCAGAGGCGATACACGTCGCGGTATTTGAAATCGACGATCAAGGAGCCGTCGTAAATCTCGCCGCGATAATGATCGATGCGAAGGTCGGGGCGGCGATGCCACGCGTTGGTGTAAATCGGCGCGGTCAGCCGATCCGTCGCGGCCGCCGTCGTGGGAATGTCCGCGTCGTACACCATCCGGACGCGTTCTTCGCCGCGCGTCATGACGATCACGGCGCCGGGTTCCAAACTTTCCAGCAGATACTGCCCGCCCTCGGCACGGACGGCGGGTCCTGCTTCCGTCTGCCAGCCGTTTTGCGAAAAGGCTTTGACGAATGTCAGGACGCACCAGAGCTCATAGAGCTTGTCCGTGCGTTTCCATTGAAAGCGATAAAAAGAAGAAACGGACAGGCTTTCCTCCGGTCTCCGCAAATTTTCGTAGAGCCGATACAGCACGGCGTAGCGGGGATCGCGCGCCAGCGTCGTATCTGGGCGAAGCAGGGGCAGGGGATCCGTCTCGCGGTACCACGGCGCATCGGAGGCCGCGCGAATGGCGTTTCGCAGGCGCAGCGCTTCTTTTCGGTAATCGGAAAACCGCCGCATTTCGCCGTCCCGCATATGAAATTGATAATTGCCGCGGCTTTGGTACTGCCGCTCATTTTGCTGCTCTTCCGCCGTTCTCGCCATGCGTCCATCCGTTTTTTCAATGAAATCCGACAGGCTGCGCGAAAGTTGCAGAAGAAGCGTCTTGGCGAAACGATTTTCCGCGATATTCCACGTCGTCTCGACCGCGGTGACATAGGAAAAAGGCGACAGATCGCCGATCCGATGCTGCGCAGGGCGGCTGTGCGGCTCTTCTTTTTTGACGGAGAGACGGGGGACGCGCTTCGTTTTCATCGCGATGCGGCTGTTCGCCGAGCGGGACAATTCGCGCAGGACGTGAATCACTTGCTCGGCCATGTCGTGAATGATGTAGAAACGGAGGAGCAGTGCGCTGTCCGCTTCGGTCCCGAAAAGGCCGCCGATGTGGAGGCTCCGTTTCATGAAATCAAAGGACAGATGGCGGATTTCGTCCGTGAGCTCGTCGCGCATCGCCATCCATTGGCGTTTCTCCAGATAGCGCGGCACAATCTCGAGCAGCGCATACCACGCGCGACCGCTGCCTTCGACGGTGAGCACATAATAGCCGGGGACCAGCGGAAAATTTTTCGCGTCAAAGAGGATTTGCCAGCCCGCGCGCGGCGAAAGATACGGACTCGCCTCGTCCGCATGGCCGGAGACGACATCCATCCCGTCCATGGTCATCCGAAAGCCGGCCGGCGCGCGGAAACTGACGGAAATATCCTGATTCTCCACCATCGCAAGCGCGCGAAAACGACCGGAAGACAGTTCCTCCGGCTTTTTCGCATACGCCATCGGGCTCCGCACACCCTCTCTCGTGCGAAACGCGAGCTCAAATGGTGTAGTCATACAGCTTGAGTTCTTTCGCTTTGCGGACGAGCAGCGCACGGGACACGGCAAAAGAGGAGAGCGCGCCGTAGCGAGCCAAGAGCACCTCCAAAGCGCCCGTCAGATTTCCTTTGTCATCCAAGGAAACCAATGCTTTCAGCTGCTCCGCGGAGCCGCGCAATTTTGTGAAAACGCGCTGCACAATCTGATTGTCAAAGGCTTCGGCGCGTGTCAGGCCGAATTCTTCGGGAATGTTTTCCAAATAGCTCCCAATCTGCCGCACGACGCGGAAGCCGATGCCGCTCCCGTTTTCCGAGAGCAAGGCATTCAAATCGTCAAAGAAACCGAGCTCGTCGGCCGACAACGCCACGCCCGCGCCCTCCCGACGAAAACCGGCATAGGTCGCCGCCGATATTTCCTCTTGCGGCGCTGTTTCCTGCGGGACGAGACCTGCCATGTCCCGGAAACGGCCGGGGCGGAGTGTGATCACGTTGGCGCGATCCAGAATTTTATCGGAGAAATGATAAGTCGATTCGTCCACATTGATGGTGCCGGTGAAAATGACATTGTCCCCGACGTGAATTTCCGGCGGATAGACGGGACTGTTGTAAATGCGGGACGCCAGCGCCGGATTGTAGAGGCGAATGACGGTCTCTTTGTCGTTTTCCAGCGCGGAAATGAATTGCGCAAAATAATGCTCCGCGCGTGCCAAATTCATTTCGTCGAAGCAGACGATGTACAATTTTTCCGGATGTTTCTCCGCGGCAATCAACAGTTCCGTGAGACCCGTATCGGCCGGACGGTAGGTCATATTTTTCATATCGAGATAGCCGAGCACGTCGCTGTCATCCATCCAGGAAGGACGCACGGCCGGCATGGCGAGTTGCTCCGCCGAAAGTCCGAGCGCCTCCGCGTAGAGACGAATGAGCGCGGATTTCCCCGTGCCGCTCATCCCGGCCAAAATGATGAGCCGCGCCGTCTTGGC
>CAVHDO010000112.1:0-5404 GCA_963634795.1 Oscillospiraceae bacterium | reverse complement strand
ACCGTGTATTACCTACTCAAAGAGAAAAAAGTGATTGTCCTTGTGGGAAAGGAGAACGAAAATCATGAATAAATGCCAATTTATCGGAAACTTGACGAAAGAGCCGCAGGTGCGGACGACGACGACGGGAAAGCGCGTCGGAACCTTTACGGTCGCTTGCAATCGCAAGGTGGGTGAGAACTGGGTCGCGGATTATGTGAATATCGTACTTTGGGGCGACTTTGCTTTTGACCGCTTGCATAAAGGCACGCGTGTATTCGTCGAGGGACGGCTGGGAACGCGGAGCTACGAGCAAAACGGCGAAAAGAAATATATCACGGAAGTGACGGCGAGCATTGTCGAGGTAATTGAAAGACAGCCGAAGGCGGAGCAGAACCCGGGAGCGTTTTCCCAATTCGGAGCCGCGTCCGATCCATACAGCCGTCCGCGCCAAGATGATATTCCGTTTTGAGGAGGTGCGCGATGGACAGAAACAAATGTTTCGTGACACTTCCCTTGCGTCTGATAGACAAATGTCAGGAATACGCGGAAATACAGCACATCAAATTGCCCGAAGCAGTGGAGTATTGTCTGGCGAAGGGAATCGAAAAGGCATTCAGTCAGTTACAGATGATAGAGAGGGAGCGCGAGAAATGAGAGGGAAAACGCAAGTAGAGATGGTGATGGAGCACTTGAAAAAACACGGCAGTATCACATATAGGGAAGCGTTTGATTTGTTCCGCGTCGGGAATCTTGCGAGCACAATATCGAAAATACGACGGCTGGGATACGAAATTACCATGGTCAAGGAAAGAGAAAAAGACCAAAGAAGAAACTATGCGCGGTATTACATGGTTTCGACAGAGTCGGAAAAGCCGAAGCGGAAAAGCAAGCCGCCGAAAAAGGAAAAGGTCATACGGAAAGACAGAACGCCAAAGGCGTTAAAGTGTGAGCGTAAAGACAGCAGAATGTGGAAACGGGGGTAGACGCGATGAAGTTTATAGTAGACATAGACCCGATAGGCAAGGCGCGGCCACGGCTGGGATTTGGCGGCCACGTGTACACGCCGAAAAAGACAACGGACGCAGAAAGGGAAATCCGAGACGCGTTTTATGAAGTGCGCGGCAGGCGCTTGCCGGTAAATACACCCGTATTGCTGGAAGTGTGCGCGTATTTCCCTATACCGCAATCATGGAGCAAGAAGAAGCAGGCGGCGGCCATGCGCGGCGAGATACTGCCGACGAAAAAGCCGGACGCGGACAACATTCTAAAACTCGTGGCGGACGCATTAAACGGCGCGGCCTATGTGGACGACGCGCAGATTATCCGCGCTTCCGTGTGGAAAGAATACAGCAAGAATGGTATCGGCTATCTTGCGATTGACGTGGGAGGGATTGACTGATGGGCAAGCCGGGCATGAATCCAAGCATTACACACAATCCCGATCCGACGTTTTCCCAGGCAGCGGCCAACATGAAACTCGTGGCGATGAATCGAGCGAAGCGCGTCGCGGCGGCCATTCGTGAAGTGGCAGAAATAGCCGGATACAAAGTGTGCGGTGACATCATTCTAAGGGATAAATCCAATAACGCGTGGTGCATAAAGGAGGGAAAGAAGAAATGACAGCCGAAGAATTTCACGCGATAGAGAATCCCGTCGGTATGGCGTTCTGGTTTGCGCCGGACGCCGGAAACGTGCGACACAAAGGCACGTGCGTCAAAGTGTTTCGAGATATGGCATTGATGAAATATCGGAAGCACAGCAACAGCGAAGAGCTGGGCACGACATATATGCACTGTAGGCAGCTACGCCGGACGGAAGACGAGCCGGACGACATCATCGAAAAGCCGAAGCTGGAGCCGGACCCGGTAAAAATGGCCATGTTTCAAGCCGAAGAAAAACGCAATCACGCGAGCAAGCCGACATCGGGAAGGCGCAGAATCCCAGTGAAAGACATCACGACAGGAGAAGTGTATGGAAGCATACGAGATGCGGAGAAGGCGTTTGGGTTAAATAAAAGCATATTGCGAGATTACATAAAAAGCGGAAGGCCGTGGAAAGGCCATGTGTTCATCAGATTAGAGGGGTGAGAAAGTGGACTACGAGGAAGCGACACGAAAGGTGCGGCACATCATCAAGTACGAGGCCATCATCCGCGCGGCCATCAAAGAGAAACGAGCGGAGCAGACACAAAAATCAGACGGCGGCCACGTCCCCGGTCACGTATCGAAGCCGACGGAGACAGCGGCCATTGAAAACTTAACGCCTATCAAAGGCGTGTACTACAAGGTCGGAAGCAAAAAGCGTCTTTATTACTTGCCGCGTCCCGAGCAATGGATTTATTGTATCGAAGCCGTCCGGGAAACATTGACGGATAGAGAAAAGGCATTCCTTGACGTCGCTTTTCATTCGCAAGACTGGAGCGTTTGCGCAGATTTCAGTCTTTCACGTCCGACTTTCTACAATCTCAAAAATGAAATGGTCAATCGCGTGGCACTGAAAGCCGCCGCCGAAGGCTTGATACATTATTAACTCTTTTGAAATTGTACCTAAAATCCCCCGTATTGCATTTTTATTTTCTTTGAGTATAATTTGTCACAAAGAAAATCAAAACGCCATGCAGGGGATTTTAAGCGTCTTTTATAATTGCGCCGACAGGAAACAGAAACACGGGAAGGCGTCTTTTGTGCCGGAGCGGAAAAGCGCGGAAAAATCGTCTTTTATACCGGGGCAAAAAATCACTTGAAATTTTTATTTCATTCTGTTAAAATCTAAATGTACCTTTGATACTCATGATAGAGAAAGGCCGCCGCCGCGCGGTCTTTCTCTATGCGCAAAAAAAGAGGACGGGCGCGCCGTCCTCTTTTATGTTTTGCTTGAATCACGCCCCAAAAACATTTTTAATATGCGTGCTTGACATCGCCAACGCCTCAAGGCTATTTTCTATCATCTCTGCCGTTTCCAATAACCGACGAACGCCCGGGACGCCTTTTAGCCCATGCGCCGCCGCGTCAAGATACATTTTTACAAAATCGTCCTCATCAAAATTTTGATACTCATCCCACGCAACCGCCGTTATTTCTTCCGGCTTTGCATAAAACGAAAACTGAGTATCTCCTAACTCTAATTCCCATTCATCCGCGTTTATTGTGACATTCCAGCCGCATTTTTCACAAATTGCGGCGATTTTCTTTGCTTTACTGTTTCTCATTTTCTTTCTCCTTTCATGCAATGCGTGCATAAAACTTTTTCGCGGCTTCCGTTCCTTGCCGCCCGTAAATAGCTATATCGCGCTCCGAGAAAATGCCCGGATATTGCGAAAAAATCCGTAACATATCATCATGCGCTTCCCGATATTCTAAATAAACAAATGAATCATAACGCGGATCATCTGCCCGGTATAGCATTGACTCTATTTCTATATTTTTTACTGCTTGCCGGTACATTTTTAAGTAATACTCTTTTCCTTTTTTCATCGTCTTTCTCCTTTCTTCGGCCGCCTTGGCCTATAAGAAATATTTACATCGGCTTGCCATCATCAGACGGGAGGGAGCCGCCCGGTCCCGTGACGCGGGTATATATCCCGCGTTTCGGCATCGCGACCAGAAAGGCCGCCGGGCTTCTTTTATAGGCCTATATCGCGCAATTCGTAGGGATTGACGCCTTGCCATTTCAGCACGTCAAGATCAAAACTCCTTAAAACTCTTTGCGCTTCTTTTATCGCGGCTATTGTAGCCGTGATTTTTTGTTGTGATGCGACCGTCGCGCATACTCTTGCATGGGATTTTTTCACACCCTCCTTGGTTGCGTCTAAAATCTTTATAAACTCTTTCGCGTCTATGCGCGGCATTTTTCCAGGCGCGGTTGTTGTAAATCTTTCGAAGTGACAATCACGGAAAATGTCAATCACGCCGCCGCATGCCTTCCACACTGTAATACTTCCGCCGTTTGCTTTGGTAAAATTGCCTCCGGCTGTATATCCTTTCGGCAAGCTTTTTTGCAATTCATCGCGGATTGTAAAGAAGAATCTACTATCACAAACTTTACCATCACGCGCCGCGACGAGCTTTTTTACAAACTCTATCGCTTCTATCGCTACAATTAAATGATCTTTCTTGGCCGCCGTCTTTTCCGTCGCTTCCGGTGCTTTTTCTTCCGGTTTTTCTTCTTTCTTTGCTTCTGCCTTTTCCGTCTTCTTTGCCGTCTTTGCTTTTATTTCAAAGCTTCCTTTGATGATAGGAAAACGCGCCGCCGGTGCTTTTACTGCCTCTTTCTTTATTGTTTCTTCCTTTTCCGTCGCTTCCGCGATACCCGTGCACTGTTCCGCGTTGAAAAGGGAATAAACGCGCGGCTTCATTGTTTTTCTCCCCTCTATTCCGTCTGTATCGTCTTTATCTTCTTCCCACCATCCGATGATTTCCGTGCCGTGCTCGCCTTTCTTGACGCGCGCGCCCATTTCTTGAATTTGTCCCCAGCTATACCAGCGCGGGTCGGTGAATCCCTTTTGTTTCATCGCGACGATAAGACGGAAAACATTGTCGCCGCTGTAGTCGCGTTTCGTCGCGCCATTGTATGGCGGGTTATTTTCTGCCATTTCTTTATACATCGCCTTGACGTTTTCGCTGACGGCTTCCAGCGTCTTTTTGCCTGTCTTTTTCGCGTTTCTGTTTCCGATTTCAATCGTTCTCTTGATACTCATAATAGTTCCTCCATTTCTGCCCATCCTTTGGGCAATGATAGAAATTATATAGGGGCTGTATGTCCCCTTGGATGACTGTATTGTAACACAATGTGATACCGTATGCAAGAGGGAAAATAACTTGTCAAGCAGTAAAACATAAAAGCAAAAATCCGCATAAATACGCGATAAAACAGGCGTGATATAGATTAAAACTGTAGCACAATATGTTACACAGTGAAAAAGGAATAGCAAAAAAATTCACTTGCAAATATATAACATTGTGTTACAATATATACCGAGGAGGTGGAAACATGGCAATCAAGCGCGTATTTGTAGGAACGAAAGTTAGCAACGCAATGAAAAGCGAATTTTTAGACGCAATAAAAGACGAATACAACGGAGCGAGCGACTTTTTCCGCCGTTGCATAAATGAAAAATGCGACGTAGAGAAAGAAGAAAGGGAAGAAAAAGAAGTAGAAAAGGGATTTATAGCACTAAATGCTTCTATAACGCCGGAACAACGCGATGCATTAATAAAACAATGCGAAAAGGAAGGAGTAACAAAAGGGACATGGATGAGGAATCAGATTAAAACGTATCTGGAAAGCAAAAAGAGAAAGAAAAGCAATAAAAAAGCGACATAAAAACGCAATGCCGCCAAAAATCTAAGACAAATTTCCTCTGAAACGTGATATAATAGGTAAAATTGGAAAAGTAACGGAATAAAAGAAACGCAAGCAAGCG
>CAVHDO010000111.1:0-5525 GCA_963634795.1 Oscillospiraceae bacterium | reverse complement strand
CCTTTTCAAGCCTTTTCAAGCCTTTTCAAGCCTTTTCAAGCCTTTTCAAGCCTTTCAATCCCTTTCAAGCCAATCACGCGCTCCAAGCTCCCGGCTCACAGCTCCCGACTCCCTTTGATCAAATTCCGTATCGTCTGCATCGACACGTCACAGGAAGCGAGCTCGTCGGCGCAGCGTTTCAATTCGCGGCTGATGAGCTCCGCATTTTGAATCTCGTGCTTGTATTTCATTTCGTGCTCCAGCGCCGCCCAGGAATCCATCGCAATCGTCCGGATCTGCACTTCGGCAAAATAATGCCCGCGTGCCGCATCTTCCGGCACCGCCACGTCCAGAATCATGTGATAGCTGCGGTACCCATTCGGTTTCACATGGCGCACATAATCTTTTTCTTGCACGACGGAAACGCCGGGAAGATTCCGGATGCGCTCTCTGTTTTCCTCAATCTCGTCAATGAAACGGCAAATGATCCGAAAGCCGACGGCGTCGCGCACATTGGAAACGGCGGCCTCGGCTGTGACGGGAAGCCCCTTTCGCGCCAGTTTCTCCGCCATACTCTCATCCGTCTTCAACCTGTGCGACATATGCTCAAATATTTTTTCATCCGCATTGAAAGCTTCGATGCTGTCGGCCAGATACGTTTGCGCCGCCAGAAGCCCGGCGCGATATTTTCCGTAAATATCCATTTGAAATCCCTCTGCGGAAACGTTTGCTTTGACAGTTTCCGCAATTTCTTATACAATATGACCGCATGGAAGGGTGTCCGAGCGGTTTAAGGAAGCGGTCTTGAAAACCGTCGACTCTTCGCGGGGTCCATGGGTTCGAATCCCATCCCTTCCGCCAGAAGTCGGAGGGCTGTGAGAAATATTTTTCTCGCGGCTCTTTTTTTATTTGGATTTGTGCTGCTTCGCAGTATTTATATTATACTGCGAAGCAGTATGCGTCTTTTAGTGCGGGTCATGTGCGATTTTTTCGTACGGAACTCCTTACAGCTTTTCATTTCCTTTCTTTCCCGGGAAAGAAAGGAAACGAAACGAAGGAAAGAAACCGCCGCCAGGGCAAAATTCGCCGCCGCTCAGGGGCGCCGCCGCTCGGACTTGCCAATGCTAACGTCACCGATACGCGCAACTCTTACACCATGACGCATTCTTACCACGCAAGTCCGCGAGACGCGTCGGCGCCCCTCGGCGTTTTGCGTTGTCGAAGCTGATCGGCGCGGCGCCGGCGAATTTTGCACAGGCGGGCCTCCTTACAGCGGGAACAGCTTGGAGCTTGGAGCTTGAAGAAAAAGCGGTATCGCCTACGGCGATGATTTTATATAAAAATCGCGCGGAGCGCGTACCGGTCAGCCCTCTTCGGGAAGAGGGTGGCGCGTTAGCGCCGGGTGATGGATGGCAGTATGTGAGAAAAAAGTTTTTCAGCCGAATTATTCTTTGCTGTATTTTCACATAGAGTCGTCCATCATCCGCCCCTACGGGGCACCTTCTTCCCGAAGAAGGCTAAACTTGTGGCGGCCTCCGGCCGCATTTTTATAAAAAATCGCGCGAAGCGCCACTGCTTTTATCTAACAGCTCCCGGCTATCTCGCGCCTGACAAAAAAGCCAATCGCGGTCTGACGTCTGACCTCTGATCATCTGACGTCTCAATCTTACCTGCCACAAAAGCAAAGAAAGAAAAAGCTCGGCCAACTGCTCATTGCTCACTGCTAATTACTCACTTTCTAAGCTCCTTGCTCTCTCAAAATCCAAACAAATTCATCTGCTCTTCATCAGGCAGCCCTTTCAAAATGCCGAGCTGCTCCATGGTTTCCA
This sequence comes from Oscillospiraceae bacterium, assembly GCA_963634795.1. Taxonomy (GTDB): domain Bacteria; phylum Bacillota; class Negativicutes; order Veillonellales; family Dialisteraceae; genus UBA1822. Next base: position 3,717 of record CAVHDO010000111.1, on the reverse strand, counting down.
CGAGTGTCGTCGAGACTTTGGCGCGGCGCTTTAGGTCTTCTTTGGATGTGAAGGGCGCTTCGGCGCGGGCTGCTGCCAGGGACTTGGCGACGGTGTTTCCCATGGCGGGAACGCAGTTGAAGGGCGGGAGGAGTTTCCCGTCCACAATCTGGAAATCCGTCGCGCTCGAATCGGTGAGGCTGATTGGCAGAAATTCATAGCCTCGCAAATACATTTCCGCCGCGACTTCGGTGACGACGGCGTTTTTCTTATCGACGTCAGTCGGCGCTTCCGCCGTGGCCACTCTTGCGAGTTCCGCTTTTTGCGCGGCCAGCCCGGCCAGATTCACCGCCGCGTTGAATTTTCCTTCGGCGCGGATGGTGAAATAAGACGCGTAGAACGCGAGCGGGTGATTAATTTTGAACCACGCGATGCGGAAGGCCATCATGACGTAGGCGACAGCGTGCGCGCGCGGGAAGAGATAGGAAATTTTCTTGCAGGAATCGATGAACCACTCCGGCACTTTGGCTTCGCGGATTTTTTCTTCGTTGTGCGAGTCGCCCTTTTCAAGGCCCTTGCCCTTGCGGACATTTTCCATCGTCTTGAAAGCCGTCAGCGCCTCGACGCCGTGCTCAATCAGATAGTTCATGACGTCGTCGCGCGTGGAAACGGCTTCTTCGAGTTTGACCGTGCCGTTTTTGATGAGATCCTGCGCGTTTCCGACCCAGACGTTTGTCCCGTGGGAGAAACCGGAAATGCGGACGAGCTCGGAGAAATTTTTCGGCTTGGTGTCTTCGAGCATCTTGCGGACGAAGAGCGTGCCGTATTCGGGCAGGCCGATGCTGCCGACGGTATTTCCTTTGTTTCCGATAATCTCGGCGAGCTCGTCGGGCGTGTAGCCCAGCGCGTCCGTGCTTCCGAAAATGGAAACGGTCGCCGGGTCGTCGAAGGGGATGCTGTCGGGATCGATGCCGGTAATCTGCTGGAGCATGTGAATGACTTTCGGATCGTCGTGCCCGAGAATGTCGAGCTTAAGCATGCGGCCGGAAATGGAATGATAATCGAAATGCGTCGTCACCGTGCCGGGAATCCGGTTTCCGTCTTCGTCTTTTTCGTATTTCCTGTCGGCGGAATATTGGAGCGGCGTGAAATTGTGGATGTCCATGTCTCGCGGACAGACCATGATGCCCGCGGGGTGCTGGCCGGTATTCGTCTTGACGCCGATGACGCCGGCGGAAATTTTTTCGAGATAAATATCGTTACAGGAAAGCCCCATGACTTCGGCATATTTCTTCGCGACGCCGTACGCATTTTTTTCTTGCAAACCGGAAATGGTCCCGGCGCGGAAGACGTTGTCGCGGCCGAAAAGTTCTTCTGTGTATTGGTGCGCGACACTCTGGTCGTCGCCGGAGGAAAAATTGAGGTCGATATCGGGAATCTTATCGCCGTCGAATCCGAGGAAAACGGCAAAAGGAATGTTGTGCCCATTTTTGGACAGCGGCGCGCCGCACTCCGGACATTTTCTGTCGGGCAGGTCGAAACCACCGCCGACGGAGCCGTCCGTATAAAATTCCGTCCAATGGCAATGCGGGCAGACATAATGCGGCGGTAGCGGATTCACTTCCGTGATGCCGGACATGGTCGCGACGAAGGACGAACCGACGGAGCCACGGGAACCGACGAGATAACCGCGGTCGTTGGAATGTTTCACGAGTTTGTGCGCAATGTAGTACAGGACGCCGTAGCCGTGCTTGATGATTGGCGTGAGTTCCTGATGAAGACGATCCTCGACAATCTTCGGCAAATTTTCGCCGTAAATGCTCCGCGCCTTGGCGTAGCACATCTCCGTCAACGCTTCGTCGGCGCCGGCAATCTTTGGATTGTACGATTTCCATTCTTCCGAAAGCGGCTCGATCCATTCGCAGAGCGCGGCGATTTTCCGCGTATTCGTCACGACGACTTCCTTCGCTTTTTCCGGCGGCAAATAGGAAAATTCATCCAGCATTTCTTGCGTCGTCCGGATGTAGACCGGCGGATGCGACTCGTGTTTCCCCGGTTTCGCCCATTTCGCCAGCAAAATGTCACGATTGATTTGATCCTCTTTGAAAAGGAAATGCGCATCGGACGTCGCGCAGCAGGGAAGCCCGGCTTTGTCGGCAATGTCGATGATTCTCTTATTGAGCGCCTGCACGTCCTCGACCGTATTCACCTTCGGATAGCGATCGTCTTCAATGAGAAACGCGTTGTTTCCAATCGGCTGCACTTCGAGATAATCGTAAAATTTCGCGAGCTTGATCAATTCCTCATCGGATTTTTCTTCCAGCACGGCGCGGTAAAATTCGCCCATGACGCAGGCCGAGCCGTACAAAAGTCCTTCGTGCATTTCTTCCAAAAGCGGCTTGGGCAGGAGCGGCCGTTTCTTGTAATATTTCAGGCAGGACATCGTGACCAAGCGGTACAAATTGTGAAGCCCCGCCATATTTCGCGCCAAAATAATAATGTGGCTGTATTTTTGGCGGTCCGTGTCCGGATCCTCCGGGATGCGCTCGATCATGTAGCCTTCCATCCCATACAAAATTTTTTCCTTATATTTTTGCGCATATTCCTGGAGCTTCGGAAAAATTTGAATGCCGCCGTGGTCCGTGACAGCGATGGCCGGCGCGCCCCATTTCGCCGCCGTCTTCACCGCCGCCTCCGCGTCCGTCAATCCGTCCAGACTCATTTTTGTGTGCAAATGGAGCTCGACGCGCACCTCCTCCGCGTCGTCGTCATGCGCCACCGACTTCGCCTCGCCCACTTCCATCCGGCTCACATTCATCACGAGGCGGCCGCTGTACTTATCCAGACGCACATTTCCGCTCATCTTGACCGGCATTCCTTTTTTTAATCGGTCGTCGAGCGCCGACGTATCCTCCCCCGCCTCGGTGAAACGTTTCCCCTGCATCCCATTCGTCTCGTCCGCGACGCGAAACACATACAAATGTTTCCCATCCCGCAATTCGCGCACGTCAAAGGAAACGAGCACGCCCTCGACCACGAGATTGTCCGCTTCCTCTCGAATCTCGGCGATGGCTGTCGGCTCGCCCTTGATGTGGGAGCGGCCGATAAAAATCCCGTCCCATTCTTTCTGTTTCGAGGAAACTTTCGGCGCGGTGACTTGCGGCAGCACCGCTTCGATGGACGGAAGCGCCGCGGGACAAAACGCCGAAACTTCTTCCTCCGGCGGCAACGGAATTTCCTCGGATGGCATTTCAGGAAATTCTTCCGTCGGCAGCGGCACGTCGTCCGGAAACGCATTCACATTTTCCGTCTGCACCGAAAGATCCGAAGAAACCGTTTCCGCGGAAATTTTGACTTCCATCCCCACCGTCGGCCGCGCACCGTGTACTTTCTCCGTGACATCTTCGCCATTGATGAAAATTTCATCCGCAAACGCCAGCTCCGCGCCCATGGAAAGAAGCGCTTCCAGCGCCGCCGCGCCGTCCGTCGCTTGGATGTAGATTGCACGACTTTCGGTGTCGATTTCCATGAGGGTGATGGTGTGCGCTTGCGCGCGGCATTGCAATCGATATTTTGCCATATTTTTTCCTCTTAATTTTTTATATTTGTCATGCAGGTTTTTTCACTGTGGAGCTCCTTGCGGAGATTTCATTTTCGATGAGTTTGTACGGAACTCCTTACAACTTTTCATTTCCTTTCTTTCCCGGGAAAGAAAGGAAACGAAACAAAGGAAAGAAA